>CAYTNO010000018.1:0-12183 GCA_964439125.1 uncultured Woeseiaceae bacterium
CTTCATGTGCAAAATGAGCTTGTCGTTGCAGTAGCTTTCACTGTCAAACACAAGCCGCTCTTGCAGCAGCTGCAACTGGTGAACGAGAAACATGAGAAAGATACTGATAAGCAATGCAATGAACGTTGAGTTAAATGCAACGCCGAGGCTCTGTGTAACGCCGGTGATGTCTCCCTGCACGGCTTTGTCGGCCTGCGCCAAGGCTTCACCGATACCGCGCACCGTGCCGATAAACCCGATCGATGGAATTGCCCAGGAGATGTAACGAATCATCGAGAGTTCCGACTCAAGGCGATCTCCCTCCGACTCGCAGATAGTGTGCGTACTGGTGGACACGTCCTGAATGCTGCGAGTAGAACTGAATCGCCGCAGCGCGTTCAACAATGCTCTTGGTAGCAACAGTCGTTGGCTATCTTCCGGTAATGCCTGCACCTGACGCGCAAACTCGCGCGTATCCTCGGGCAATATTCGCATACCCTCCGCAACCGGGACGAGGTCGACTTCCAACAGCCGCCGTTCGGCAAGGATTTGAGACGCCTTGTATCCCATAATCGCCAACGCCCACAGGCCAAGGATAAAACAGGCCTCTTGCTCAAAGTCCTTAATCAGAACCGATATGTGCCTCTCGCGAATATGGTTAGGGTCGGCTTCAGCAGCAGCGTTCTGTTCCTCGATCATCTGAGCCGCGTTCGGTCGAATGACGGTTGTATAGAATGCGTGTACCAGGATGATCGCGATGATCAGGGCGAAAAGCTGATAGACGAATCCGATTGGAATGCTTTTATTGCTCATATTTTATGTGTCAGGCTAAATGTCAGTAGGAAATGCGATGGACTGATCGGCCGGAATATCTTCACTGGGCCTGAAATCGTCATCAACATCGGAATAGGTCTGATCGTCAAGGTCCGAATCATCCACATCTTCGGCCTCGTCGACTTCATCGGCTTCAACTTGTGTTTCTTCGGCCTCGGCGCCTTCATCAGAATCGGCATCCTGTGCCCATGATGCAGCGGCGAGCAGGGTGCCTAGCAACAGCGCTATAAGAAATCGGTGCACATTAGATCCTTTTCTATTGCGGTCTTCGGTTTATAGACAGCATAGAACAGCAATTGTCTCACGAATTTCTATTCTACTGTCCTGGCAATGCGGAATCCGACGTCCGGACGACGGCTGGCGCCGTAATCACGGAAGCTCAATCGCAACTCCAACTCGCCCGAATGACGCCAGCTCGATCCACGTATAACGTAATTTGTACCGTTGCCCGGACCGTAAGGATCGACCACAGGCGTCTTGATGCCGGGTGTCGGAACGCTGTAGAAATCATTCACCCACTCCGCAACATTGCCGCTGCCATCATGAATGCCTATTTTATTTGGCACGAATTTTCCAACAGGCGCTGTAGATGCAAAACCGTCGTCATAGCGCGGCAGGATTGATGGCACGATGCCAGACGCTGCTTTGTCAGCGAAATTGCCGCTATCACTGGCCGGTGGCATTTCGGCGCCCCATTCAAATCGTTGTGCTTTGCCACTGCCCTCGTAACGAATCGCCCACACCCATTCCGCCTCAGTTGGCAGGCGATAGCCGTTGGTAAGCGGCCGCACAGCGGTCCATTGGCCGAACTTCTCCTCATATGCGGGCTTCAGACCCTCTCTGGCACTGAGCCAATTGCAATACTGCGCCGCATCGGACCAGGTGATATTTGCGACAGGGTTGTCGTTACCGGCCATTGACGGGTTGATATCGGATCCGGAATCGTGGCCGGGACGAAACTGAAGGAATTCCCGGTTGGTTACTTCGTTCACGCCAATGAAATACGGCTTCGTCAAAGTAACTGGCACAAGAACTTCGTTCGCACGCCGACCCTGCTCCGACCGGGACGACCCCATCATGAAAGATCCCGGCTCCACACGCCGCAACGATTTTCCGCCTGACGTCTTTACAAGAACCTCGATCTTCTCCTGCGCTATCGCCGCATGCGATCTCAGCCGAGCCGAAACTGTCTGCGGGTACCCGGGTCTTGGCGTTATCGTTCGTGACCAGGACTCGTAGCCAGACCTCCTGACTTCAAGACGGTGCGGCTCGGAACTCAGCCTGAGCGTCGATGATCCGGTACCCCGCGCCTGCCCGTCGACATATATCGTGGCATTAGCAGGTTGAACGTTGACCGTGAGCGTGCCGGTTCGTGCCGACAAATCGATGGTCACCGAGTCACTTGCCGCCGCCGCCAGTCGGATTTTGCGACTCGTACTACCGTAGCCTGCCTTTGACAGCCCTATTTCATAATCGACACCCGGTGATAGTGACAGTGTCATTGGTGATTGCCCGCGATACCGCCCATCGACCGTCACATTGGCGGCGCGCGGTATTGATTTAACCAATAATTTCGCATTGGCCGGCTCCAGCTTGATCAACGGCAGTCCCTGATCGACATTGGGTCTCGCCACCACCGCGCCGTCCCACGCTTTGAATCCATCGCGAACTACGCTGACCTGGTGTGTTCCCTCGAGCAACTCGACAACCGCGGGGGTCGTTCCAATTTTCTGCTTCCCGGAAAAAATAGCAGCGCCCGGAGGGTCGGAGCGCACATCAACGTTGGACCATCGTCGTACGAGCTGAACGTGCAGCTCTTCGGTTTTGCCAAGCCCCGGGACATTCACAACATCACCAAACGGCAGATATCGCTCTGCCTGAACACTTACGCTGTGCTCACCAGGTTGTAACTCGACTGGGCCAAATGGCGCATTGCCGACTAGACTGTTGTCTATCGACACAACCGCCTCGACTGACTGGTCTGTTACAACCGTAAGCTGACCCGGCAATCGCCGCATTTTGATTTCAATTGACTTGCTTGGCTCATCGCCAACTTCGAAATTCTGATTTACATCGTAGTAGCCCTGCTTTTGAACGCTGACCACGTACTCGCCGCTGCGCAGGAGCATTCGATCGCCGATGGGCATGCGGAACCAACCACCACTGATTGAAATATCGTCGGGTTCAGCCGGATCGACATCGAAGCGAATTGACTTCGATGAAAACAGGAGATAGGCAGTACTCAGAAGTACGACCAGCGCGACTCCAACGATCATTTTTAAAGGACTGCGATGCGCTTCAGCAACAGCAGCCTGGGTCTCCGCAGCGCGCCGAAATGCCGTTGGCGCGATAGTCTCATCCTCTGCTGCCGATGCAGCATCACGATGCTCCGGCGGCTGAGTAACGTAGGCGCTATCTTCGAGACGCACATCTAGCGTTAGCCGATCCTCGGTCGCCGAAACCTGAATGCGACTACCGAAGAACTTCAGTTCGTCCCTGTCTCGAAGTCGAGTACTCGCACTGAGCGTGTCGCCATTGAGTTGCATTGATTCGTCTTGCCCGAAAGGCTGAACGAATGGGGCACCATCGAGCAGGTCCAGCAACATGACCGGTCCACCGCCGGGCCCTGGCAACCTTAGTGCGCAATCGCTGCCCGTTCCGACGCGAAGCGGCAGGTCACTTGCGTCAATGCGCCGCTCGCCTTCAACGTCTCTTACAAACAGGTGGTCGAAACTCAAATCGTCTCCTCACAACGCACAACAACCGGCCCTGACTCGAGCTCCGGCGCCACGCGAAACTCAAGACGGACATCTCGATAACCAGCCCGGCTGCCCACCGCCACATAGGTACCGGGCCGCAATTTGATCTCGCGGGAATGGAAGCTACCTAGCTTACCAATTCTATAGATAGATACGTCAGTGGCATTATCAGAAACGAGTTCTACGGCAAGCGGCGTTGCAGCACGTTTCAGCAAACGCGATAGCTGGTCGCGTTGCCTCGCCAAACGAGGCCCGATGCTCGACATGCGTGTGATATCAACAACAAGACCGGTCGCCTTGCTCATCGTGCTCGGTGCGCTAAGACTGTCCGGCTTTTCAATGTAGCCTTCCAGCCTGGCGTGCAATGCAGACATTTCTTCGGCCCGGCTTAGCCCTTGTTGCGCGAACGCCAGGTTGCCATCGATCTCGAGAATACGGGTGTATGTCTCGACCGCAACTTCCCATTGCTCATTCTGCTCTTCAGAGGCTGTCTGCTTCTCGAGCGCCGCAATACGATCAAGTCGCAATCCCTGGTCGACTTGCATCAAACCATCGGCAGGCTCCGGTGAGCCTGGCATAAGCGTCTGCGCCATGCGAAATGCTGCGCGTGCTGCCGGATAGTCTCTCTCTTCGACGGCGATCAAACCTTCTGTCATGCGAGAATCGAATTCCATTTGATTAATCGTCTCGCGCACGCGTGTGAGCCCAACTTGTGCCGGTTGCCATTCGGGATCCAGTTCAATCGCTCGCTCGAAACTTTGACGAGCAGCGTCAAGTTCCAGCTCGTTCTCGTATGCAAGCCCCCGATCCGTCAGTGACAGAACCTCGCCGAGATTCTTCGCCCGCGCGTATCCCGACTGTGCTACCGAATTGCCAGGGCTGATGGCGACTGCCAGCTCAAACAAGCGCAGTGCTTCAATCGCGTCGGCGTCCTCGAGCGCTGTTTGTGCATCGCTCAGGGTCTTGGCAAATACCTCGTCTACCTCCTCGAGCAACGGCTCGACAATCGTCGTCGCTTGCTGGTATTTCTGAGTTGCCAGGCTGTAGTCTCGTTCAAGGTATGCAACATCACCCTCCGCATAAACTGCCTGCGCCTGCCTGAAACGAAGGCTGCCCCAACGTTGCACCGCCCGTTTTTCAAGCGTATTCATTTTGGATAGCAATCCGCCGAGCGCCGCCTCGGTCTCTGCCCGCGCCTGGACGCGATCGTCACGGCCCCTCAGATCATCGACGTTCTCTGTGAAATCAACCTGGCTCTTGCCCTGCGTTTTGGCAGAACTTTCATCCGCCTTCTGCCCCTGAGCTTCAATGAGCTCCGGATCATTGCTGGTAACTGAGCCAGGAAGAAAGAACACGACGCCAAGCAGAATCGCGAGCAAGGCAGCAAGCGCGACACCGACAATTTTGGGGCTTATACCGGAACTTTCGCTCTTGACCGTTGAGGACGAGACAGCTGCTCGGCCAGGCAGCGAATGCGGTGTCTCGCTAATGGCGATGACTTCATCGCCCTGTGGCAAACGATCTCCCGCATAGCTGGCCGGTGCGGGAGCCGCCGCGAAACCCGCGGCTTCCAGAGTGGCAACAACTGTTTCCGCATCTGGTCGTTCCGATGCGTCTTTGTCCAGCATGTTGGCAACCAGTCGCTGCACGCTGGTCGGTATCGGTGAGCCATCCACCGCTTCAATTGTTGGCGGTACCAGTTCCTGAATGTCCCTGGATGTCGACGCGGAAGAATATGGCGAACGACCACTAACAAGTTCATGAATCAAACCACCGAGCGCGAAGATATCGTCCGAAGCCTGTGACTCCTGGCCGGCAAGACTCTGCGGACTGGCGGAGATTAGCGAACCACCGTCGACAGCATCACCCTCGCGTGCCGCAGCCCCAAAGTCGATCAGGTAAGGTGCGCCGTTTCTATCGATAAGAACATTGGCCGCTTTGATGTCGCGATGAATCACTCCCTTGCCGTGGGCATATCGCAGCGCATCGACTACAAGCGCTATGGGAGGCAGGATGTGGCCGGGCGGCGCGCCACTAAGCACGCTCAGATCAGGACCATCTACATACTGCAGCGAGTAGAAAGGCGCTTCGGAACTCTCGTGATACTCGAACACGCGCACGATGTGTGCATGCATCAGGCGAATGCTCGTCTGCCATTCTTTGCGGAAACTGGCCGGTGCTAAGCGGTCGCTAACAAGAATCTTGAGCGCAACTGATGCACGAGTCAGCTTGTCCGACGCTAACCACGTTTCAGCCGCGCCGCCAGCACCCAGCTTTCTGACGAGAGTGTAGCGGTTGGCAAGTTCGGTTCCTTGCTTTAGGTCTCGCATCGATTGCTAGTCGCTCACCCCGAGGGTTCTGGGACACGCACCGGCTGGCTGACCTCGACCTCTTCAACGAAACCGGTTTCGGCCTCGTAGATATCCTTGAGCAAGCGCCGCCAGCTCTCATACTGAGCCGCTGCCGTACCCGTAAGTCGTCGAGTCTCTCCCTCAACCGTTACCACCATGGGAGCCGCCTCGGCGCCAAAGGACTCGGACAGCTCCCGGATAGACTCAACATGCATCTTGGCTTCGGAACGGCGAGTAAAGCCGGACATCATCGTTTGGATACCTTCGCTAATTGCGATGCCCTGCAGGTTACCCTTCATACGCTGCCTCGAACTGCTGCTATCGCTCGTGTTTGCAGCCAGCGAGCCTGCAACAACAACCGCGCCTATCAGCGTCTGCAGCATGGCTGAGCGCTTGACTTGCCGATAGTTGATAGTCTCTTCGCGCGACACTTTTCGCCAGGAATGATACGGAATGGCGATACCGTAATAGAAATTGGCGTAGTGCTCATTCAGGGTGTCGACAACGAGCCTGTCTCGTTCCCGAATCTGGCGCAGACGATCTACAGACGGGTCGTTCTCGGCAGGAAGCCGAACAATAGCAAGCTCACCGTCTTCATCTTTTGCCAGATGCTCGCCGTATGCGAGCGGCGCCATATCCGCAAAAAACTTCAATTCTGCGACTTGCCTTAGCTCGTGAATTTCCTCCGGCGGCAGGTTTTTGACAAACACTCGCAAATCATTCGCGACGTCGTTGTAGACCTTTTGATACGGGTCCTGCCGCCGATCCCGATTCTCCGAGTACGAAGATAAACCCGTCTGCGCCGAATAAGTTTTGCTGAACCAATGGCTGCCACGCGCATCTGCGACTGAAATATCGATTTCAACAAACTCGCCGTCAGATTTCCTGATCTTGCCACTCACGAGTATGTCGGTATAAGCGCTCCGCGATGGAATCACACGCACGGCGCCCCAATGGCCTGTGCCCTGCAGCGTATTCTTCAGGTGGTATGGGATATAACGCGCTTCGGCGGAACGGATCTCTGCATAGACCCCCGTGTCCTCCGGGTCGTTATTTTCTGCAACACCATCAACAAACTCGGTGATACCGATATCAAGCAGCATCGCCTCATCAGGCGGAGCTTCGGCAACAATGAGCTTCGTTTCTTCTGCTGTGATGACCTCTTCGACTGCGCACGCGCCCAGGCACAACAGAGCCGAGCACAGCAACCATGTCTTATTGACTGAACTCAAACCAAGATCCTAGTTTCCTGAGTACTTACGATACTCTTCCCACAATCGCTCGCGTAATGCCGGATCCTCCTCGGACAATGCAGCCTCGCGCAATTGCCGGGCGATAATGTCGTCGTCGACCATGACCGGAATATCCTCCGGAGTACGCTCGCGAATTTGTTCGTCGGTCATGTCGCCTATCGGTGACTCAGGCAATGCGCCGTTATTTGCAACTGCGATGCCCCCTGTTGAGCCGCCACTCTGCTCACCCAGGCTAATGCCGCCATCGCCCTCGACGCCCTCTCCAAATCCTTCCGTATTTCGGCTTACAGACGATATCTCCCCTTGCTCTTCCATCAGGACTTCGTCAAAACCGCCGATTGATTTATCAAGTTCCTTGCCAAGCCGTTCGGCACGCTCCTCGCTGCTCTCCGTCGGGAATTCGGCGACTTCACCGGCGCCTCCAGTTCCCTGAACCGCAGACTCTTCGCCATCGGAAGAGCCGCCGCCACCGGCGCTACCGCCACCACTGGATTCACTCGAGCTGTCGCTGTCTGACGAGGATGCACCACCGCCAATGCACTCGCCATCCTGGCCCATTCCGCCGACGCCGCCCGGCAATGATCCGGTGTCGCCGCATTCTTCAGTCGAGTCGCTCTCGTTTTCGTCTTCCCAGTCGCTGCTTTCCTCAGACTCGCCGCCACTGCTGGTCGTTTGCTCTCCGCCTGCTTCTGCACCCTCACCGGCACCGCCAGATGATTCATCACCAGGGAAACTGCCAATATCACCGCTCGATCCGTCTCCACTGTCTGAGCCAGTGGGGCCGCTTTCCGATCCATCACCTGGCGAACCACCGCTCGGCATGGGTGGTGCAGGAGTGCCAGCATCGCCTGAAGAACCGTCGCCCTGGCTTGGGCTCGGGGGTTGCGATCCTCCGCTGGATGGCGTGCCGCTGCCGCCCGGAGGAGCTGGCATCCCGCCGCTCGGCGGAGGAGGCATTCCACCGCTCGGCGGACTCGAGGAACTCTGTTCCTTGCAACCGAAACTAACGAGCAAAGCTAATGAAACAACCACCACTGGTTTGATCCAGTCTGGAACGGATTTGAATAATCGAGTTTGAATCATCAACCTTGCCCTCTCGTCGCGAGGTGTATCTCTAGCCATTGGAGCCATTAAACGCTGTCTGAGTTCCATCGGAATCAACAGCTTGATCAACCCAGCGAGGAACGATTTGTATGCAATGACGATAATACGCCGCAGGCTTGTGATCAACACTTATCACTACCCACCCTATTAACGCTTGGATTATGTTGACGTTGACGCCTAAATACCTGTTTTTGTTAAATATCCCGGACAGGGATAGCTCGCTTGGCCATGGCTTTGCGAAACAGGATCAGTGAGAGATCGTCGGGTTTACTCGGTTGGCCACTATTGCCGCCCGACATGCGTCGCTGCGCGAGCGAAATAATCCGCTTCGCCGCCTCGTCGAGAGGGCCCTTGCGAATTCTGCCTATGATCTCGTCAAAGTGGACGTTATCCATGAGCCCGTCGCTTGCAAGCATGATGGTATCGCGCGGCTTGAGAGCCACTTCGGTTCCCACGTCTATGCGCATATCAGGCGTACCAAGAAAATTTGAAACCAGATGCCGCTCGGCATGATGCAGCGCCTCTCGCTGGTCAAGAAAGCCCGCCTCTACGGCAAACCCTGTTGGAGAATGCGCCGTTGTCTGGAGCTTGATGCGACCGCGCTGACCGACTACAACTGCTTCGGAATCGCCGATTTGATAGGCGCGCACTGTCAGACCCTCGATCGTGATTACAGTCAGCGTCGTTGCGGAGCCATTGCCAAGATCCATAACTGCGGTATTCGCTGCCTCAATACCATCCATAATGGTCGTTCGCATCAAGAATGTTCTGTCCGTCGAGGCCTGCAATGCGTCGACAAGCGTGGAAACCGCGGCCAGTGACGCTTTTTTGCCGGCCGGCAGTCCCCCTGCACCATCCGCCACAATCAATACCGATGCCTGCGGTCCGTAAGAGACGACCGCGACCGTGTCCTCGTTTTGCGTCTCTTTGTCCGGTGAACGACAGGTATAAGCCACAACCTGGCCTCCGGCGACAGACGCAAGGCGCAGATCGGGCTCACTGGCTCCATCAAGCAACATGGTTTCGTCAATCACGGCGCACCGGCTCCCGGCACCATGCACAGTAGTTCCAGAACTCTTTTGCTATTCCCCATTTGCACGCCTTGCAGCTATGTTTGCTGCCCGGCAACTTCCAGGCGCGATGCACCTTGGTTCGACACCATGGGCAATAGCGCATGAACGGCATTAGCGGGCTCCTGCAGCTCGTATTCGAACATCGTGCACTGTAGCGCTTATCAGGGTAGTGACGCGTGCTTTCCTCTACGAATCCGGGGCCATAACACCAGGCACAATAGCCCCAGTCGTTCTTAACGCCACGCTCGCATCGCGGGCAACTCGAGGGCATCGTTGATTCAGAGCCACGTGCCGGATTTTCAAATCCGCACCAGGGACAGGCCTGCATGCTCTCCGCGACCGGGCCCTCACAATTGCGGCAATGGTGACTCGTGTCGAGCACCTCGCGATACTGACTTTGAAATTCGCGCCACTGCACTTGTCGCCAGCCTGAGCCATTGCGCGTAACGGTCTTCGCTCTGGGCTTCTTCTGGCGCCTGGCTTTGCTCTGCAGGCGTTCGAAATCCGCGAGCATCTGGATTGCATTCCGGTATCGCTTTGCCGGATCAAGTTGAATGGCTTTCTGCAGCATAACCACAAGTTCCGGCCGCATTCGTGCGACGAGTTTGTCGTGCCCGGACATAGGCCATTCGAACGGCCATTCCGGTAATTTGCCTGAGAACAGCCGATACAAGACAAGCCCGATAGAAAAGACATCCGACTGGAATTTTGGCCGGCCCATCGCCTGTTCCGGCGCGATGTAATCGATGGTGCCGGAACCTGATGCCTTGAGCGTGCGCAGACTGATTTTGGCGAATCCAAAGTCTGCCAGCTTAAGCTGATTTCCAGGAAACAAAATGAAATTTTCGGGTTTGATATCGCAGTGAATAATCTTGTTTTCGTGAGCATAGGCCAGAGATGCGAGCGCCTGACCCGCGAGATCCAATGCGCGAGCGCTCGAGATGCGCCGCTCTATGCGATCGGCGAGCGACTCTTCGCCGAGTTCCATTGCAATTACGAAATGATCGTCGATGTAGCTGGCGTTGATGACAGAAAGAATATTCGGGTGTTTTAGCCTGGACGCAACCTGTACTTCATGCAGAAACTCTTCGGCTCCTGTGTGGATGCCCGACTTTGGAATCTTGAGTGCAACACGCGTCTTATGAATAGGATCGAAAGCACGATATACGTCGGCGAGCGGCCCCGATGCTATGCGCCCCAGAATGCGGTACTTGCCAATTTTTTGACGTGCTCTAAGCATGTGACTGACTATCTACTCTGACTCTGCTAACGGCGGTTGCCCACCCGGCAAGCAATGCCAGGCGCCGATCGGCTGTCATCGCCGGCTCAAAAACGACGTCGCGTTGCCACATTGATTCAATCTCGTTGGCGGACTTGATAACACCGCTTTGAAGGCCGGCGAGATATGCAGCTCCTAACACTGTGGACTCGACATTTTTCGGCCGCTCCACCGGAATATCAAGGATATCGGCCAGAAACTGTAAGAACCACTCATTCGCCACCATGCCGCCATCAACACGGATTATGGATGGTGCGACACCGTCGTCCGACATTGCATCGACAAGGTCTCTTGTCTGCAACGCGATCGACTGCAGTGTCGCCGTCACTATTTCGTTGCGCCCGCTACCTTGCGTCAATCCCAAAATTGCGCCACGCGCATGTGGATCCCAGTACGGCGCGCCCAGTCCCGCAAATGCGGGTACGACGATAACATCGTCGACCACGCCTGTTGATTCGGCGATATGCCCTGTCTCTGATGCCGAGCTGATAATCTTCAGTTCGTCACGCAACCACTGTATCGCCGAACCGGCGACAAACACGCTACCTTCCAGCCCATATGTAACCTCGCCGGCAATCCGGCTCGCCACGGTAGTCAGTAGCTTATTCTGTGACGTTAGCGCCTCCTGGCCTGTATTCGCGATGACAAAGCAACCAGTGCCGTAGGTGCTTTTGGTCACACCCTGGCGCAATCCTGCCTGACCTATTAGCGCGGCCTGCTGATCTCCGGCGACGCCGAGAATCGGCACGGCCCCACCGACGATCTCATCATCCGTTTCACCGAAGTTCGCGGCGCAGTCGAGAACCTCGGGCAACATATTGCGAGGAACATCGAAAAGCGCCAACAGTTCATCATCCCACTGCTGGCTGTGAATATTGAACAGCAAGGTTCTTGATGCATTGCTCGCATCAGTAGCATGTACCCGACCACCCGTAAGCCGCCAAAGGAGAAAACTATCGACCGTTCCGAATGCGAGTTTGCCGCGCTGCGCCAGATCGCGCGCACCAGCGACGTTGTCGAGTATCCAGACGATCTTCGTCGCTGAGAAATACGGGTCGAGCCGCAAGCCGGTTTTTGCGCTTACCATAGGCTCCGCAGCATCGTTCCTGAGCTTCTCACAGGCCTCTGCCGTGCGCCGATCCTGCCAGACAATGGCGTTGTAGACGCATTGCCCTGACTCTCTGTCCCAAACCAGCGTCGTCTCCCGCTGGTTAGTAATGCCAATTGCGGTGAGGTCACGGGCAGTCGCGCCCAGATCGTGCATCGCCTGCCGGGTTACCGCGTACACCGAAGACCAAATATCCTCTGGATCGTGCTCCACCCAGCCAGGTCGTGGATAGATTTGCGCAAATTCCTGTTGCGCACTCGCCTGGACCTGCACCGAATGGTCGTAAATAACGGCTCGACTGCTGCTCGTTCCCTGGTCGATCGCCAGCAAGAATTGTCCACTCATTTGTCTTACGCCTCGCCGAGCTCGGCAATATTTCGAAAGTACTGCAGCGCTTCGGGGTTAGCGAGCGCCTCGGTATTTTTTACGGACTCACCGTGTAC
>CAYTNO010000019.1:0-12176 GCA_964439125.1 uncultured Woeseiaceae bacterium
AGCCTGATGCACGGACTCCGGGTCGCCTGTAATCAGTGGGTGCCACCCCGGAAGGTCCTGGCCGTTCGCGAGTCGCCGGTAGGCGCAGCTGTTTGGCAACCAGTTGAATTGCGCGGGCTCGTCCGCCGATAACATCAGACAGTCGGGCACTTCCCTGGAACGGTTCTTGTAGTCCGCACACCGACAAATATCGAGATCAAGCAAGCGGCACGCGACATCCGTGTAATACAGATCGCCCGTATCGCCGTCCTCAACTTTGTGCAGGCAACAAAGCGCGCAACCATCACACAGGCCTTCCCACTCCTGCGGGGTCATCTCGGACAGCGATTTGCGTTTCCAGTATTCATCCTTCATCGTCAGGCACTTTGTACAGAGACTGAAGAAAATCGCAATGAAAGCGGTGTTCCTTGACTACGCAACCATGGGTCCGAATCTCGATCTCGAGCCGATGCGGCGCGTTCTGCCTGATCTTGAGGTATTCGACGCGACCGACGACAGCGAAATCGGCGAACGAATTCGCGACGCCGAAATCGTCTTTGCCAACAAGTTCCGACTGACCCCGGCGCTGCTGGAAAGCGCGCCGAATTTGCGCTTCATAGGGCTAACGGCAACGGGCACGGACAACGTCGACCTTGAAAGTGCGAAGCAGCACGGTATCGCCGTGTGCAATATTCGCGCTTACTGCACCCAGTCCGTTGTCGAGCACGTGTTCGGCCTGGTGCTGACGCTGACGCACAGCATTGGTCGTTACAACACATCCGTGCGTGCTGGAGAATGGCAGCAGGCAGACGATTTTTGCATGCTCTCACACCCGATCAGGGAGCTTTCAGCAATGACGCTGGGCATTGTCGGTTACGGCGAGCTCGGGCGAGGCGTCGCGCAAATTGGCAAAGCATTTGGCATGCAAGTCCTGGTATCGATGCGGCCCGGCAGCAGCGAGCAAAGCGATGGTCGCGTCCCATTCAGGCAGGTGCTGCAGCAAGCCGACATCATCTCGTTGCATTGCCCGCTCAACGAAAACACGTATCACCTGTTCAGTTCCGCTGAGTTCCGGCAAATGAAACGCGGTTCGTTTCTCATAAATACCGCTCGCGGCGCATTGATCGACTCGGCCGCGCTGGTAGATGCCCTGCAGAGTGAACAGCTCGCTGGCGCGGGAATTGATGTTTTGGCAACGGAACCGCCGGTACACGGTGACCCGCTTCTCGACTACGACGGGGACAGGTTGATTATTACGCCGCACATCGCCTGGGCGACTGACGAGGCCCGGCAGAACGCAATCGATGAGCTCGTTGCAAACGTCGAGGCATTTTTGGCCGGGAAAGAACGCAACCGCGTGGTGTGAGGTCCCAGGCTACGCGCCGATAATCTGTCGCGCCCATTGTACGACGGTGCGCGCACGTGGCGAGGCGAGATCAAACGCCTCGTCGAAACTCACCCATCGCCAATCATGATGTTCCGGCACACCAGTCACGGGTGAAATCCCCATGACGACGTCTTCGCACTCGGTACTCGCAATATAGTAGCGCGCCGTCTTACCGTGGCTGTATGGACCGGTTTCGGTGAAGCGTTCGCCCCACTCGAAGCTCAGCTGTTCAATGCCGGTTTCCTCCTGGACCTCGCGCAACGCCGTCTCCAGCGGTTCCTCGCCGGCCTCGCACAAACCCTTGGGAAAGTCCCAGTGATTATAGGCCTTCAGCATCAACGTCTTTATTCCGGCATCGGTTCGGCGCGCCAGAACCACACCACATGACAGGAAAGCTTCGCTCACGATGCCTCCCGCAGAACATCGACTGGCGGCGCGTTGACGGCGCTACGCGCCGCGACAAGGCCGCTACCACATACGATCAGCACGCCCGCCGCAAGACCGGCGACCCACAGGGTTGGATTGAATACATAGGGCAGCTCGAACAACCTGACGGCCACCACCGCGGCCAGCACCGATGCGCCAGCGGACGCGAGCAAACCCGCCGCGAGGCCCAGCGCCGCAAACTCTGCGAGGATCCCGGCAAACACCGTGCGTCGACGTGCCCCTAATGCCCGCAACATCGCACTCTCGAAGCGCCGCTCATCGATGGTCGACTGAACCGCGGCGAATAGAACCGCGATGCCCGCCAGGAGGGTGAACACAAAGACGGCCTGAACGGCGAGACTCGCTTTTTCGATAATGCCGCGAATCTGCTGCAGTATCGAATCGAGATCGATGACCGAAATGCTCGGATGCGTTCGCACAAGCTTGACCAACACGGCCTTCTTGTCTGCTTCGATACGCAGGCTCGATATGTAGGTGGTCGGCATGCCGTCGAGTGCCCCTGGCGACGCCACAACAAAGAAGTTGGGTTGGAAAGAATCCCAGTTAACTTCGCGAATACTCGAAATACGCATTTCGATTTCGCTGCCGCCAATCATGAACGCCATGTTGTCGCCAATGCCAAGCCCGGTCTCGGTCGCCACACCTTGCTCTATCGACGCCAACGGCGGTCCGTCGTAGTCCTCTGGCCACCACTCACCTTCTACGACTTCGTTGCTTGAAGACAGCGTGGCCGCCCAGGACAAATTGGCCTCTCGATTCGCAAACCAGCGCCCATCCGGGGTCGGGTATTCCCGGTCGTCCACAGACTCGCCATTGATCGTCGACATTCTCGCTCGAACCAGCGGCATGTAGTCGGGGGCGTCGATTGCTGCCGAGGCAAATATCGCTGACACGGAATCGCGCTCATGTGACTGGATGTTGATCATGAAATGGTTAGGCGCGTCTTCATCGAGAGTCTGCCGCCAGCCTTCCAGCAAGTCGGTTCGCACAATAGTCAGAAGCAAGAGCACGGTCAGGCCAAGGCCGAATGCCACCACCTGTACCGCGCTTGCGCGCCCGCGACGCGCAACGTTGGCAAGCCCGTATCGCCAGGCCACCCCGACACCCGAGCGGAAACGACCCATCGCGGCAACGAGGCCGCGACCAACGATGTAGAGTGCGGCCGCAATGACGATGATGCCGCCCAGCAGAATGACAAGCATGAGCGCATCACCCACCGAGCGGTACAGAAGCGCCGCGACGGCTGCCAGCGATAAACCTGCAACAAGCAACCGCGACGGCGCCGGTGGCATGGCATCGTGACGTAACACGCGAAGTGGTGGCGTATTGCGTAACTGGATCAGTGACGGCAGCGCGAATCCAATCAGAAGAACCATTGCGCTGCCACCCGCTAGAACGACCGGCATCATGCCGACTTGCGGCAGGTCGCTGGCGATAATGTCCGCCAGAATCCAGGCAAGAATTTCTTCGACGACAAAACCGAAGATGCTACCGGCGACAATACCCAGAACACCGAGCAACAACAGCTGAATCATCGCCACGGAGATGACGAAACCCTGAGTAGCGCCGAGACTCTTCATGAGCGCAACCGTGTCCATCCGTCGATGTGCGAAACGCCGCGCGGACATCGCGACGGCGACAGCGCTAAGCAGCAAACTGATGATCGCCGTTAAGGACAAGAACTGTTGCGCGCGATCGGCTGCGTTGTTGGCGCGCTCGCTGCTCTCCTCGCGATTCGACGCCCGCACCGACTCGGGCAGCTCATCCTGTATGTCATCGTTGAACGCAGTAACAGCTGCGTCATCGCCGGCAACCAGCAGTGCATATGCAACGCGGCTGCCCTCAGCAACGAGTCCGGTCGCCTCGATATCGCCGATATTAAGCAGTAAAGACGGCGCAAGTGACGCAAAACCTATCGACTGATCCGGCCGGTAGGTCA
Organism: uncultured Woeseiaceae bacterium; assembly: GCA_964439125.1. GTDB lineage: Bacteria > Pseudomonadota > Gammaproteobacteria > Steroidobacterales > Woeseiaceae > UBA1847. Next base: position 3,753 of record CAYTNO010000019.1, read on the forward strand.
ACACCGCTGTTACCTTCAGGTCGGAGTCGCCAATCGCCAGGCGATCACCTACATCGGCATTTACGCGCGCCAATAGCGCGCCATCCGCCCAGATTTCACCCGGGAGCGGTATGCCATCGACCACTCTTTGTTCGCCGAAGAGCGTGTCAGAAACCCTCACCTGACCGCGCAGGGGATAGCCGTCGCCAACAGCTTTGATCGCTGCCAGCGCGCTTTCATCCCCATTGAAGACAACACTGGGAAATATCATCGTCTCAGCGGTTTGCAGTCCATTCTGCTCGGCCAGAGATTTCCAGGTGTCGGGAATGGGTTCTTGCGAACGTAGCCGAAGATCCGCTGCAAGAACTTCGTTCGCCTGACGGGCAACTGCTTTGCCTATTCGATCGGTAAGAAACCCAACCGCCGTAAGGGCTGCGACGGCTAACGCCACCGCCGCCAGCAAGACGAGAACCTCTCCCGACCGCAGCTCGCGGCCGAAGCTTCGAAGCGCGAAGGCGATCGCTTTCATTCAGAGCCCGTCTTGTCGCTGATCAGCAAGCCGGCATCCAGACGCAGGATTCGATCACAGCGCGCTGCGAGTGAAAGGTCGTGCGTAACCAACACAAGCGTTGTCGATGAGCTGCGATTCAGCTCGAACATCAGCTCCATGATGTTATTGCCGGTGTGGCTGTCGAGATTGCCGGTGGGCTCATCGGCAAACAACACGGCTGGATCTGCGGCAAATGCGCGGGCGATTGCGACACGCTGCTTTTCTCCTCCGGAAAGCTGCGCCGGATAGTGTCGCCAACGTTCGGTCAGGCCGACTTTATCAATGATGCCCAACGATCTGCCGCGCGGGTCGTCATTTCCCGCCAGCTCCAGAGGCAACATGACGTTCTCGAGCGCGTTTAGAGATGGTACCAAGTGAAACGATTGAAAAACAAAACCAACGCTGTCGGCACGTACGCGCGCGCGCCCATCCTCATCGAGATCCGACAGATTAGCCCGATCCAGAACGACATAGCCTTTGGTTGGCAGGTCGAGCCCGGCCAGCAATGCCAGCAACGTGGATTTACCCGCACCGGACGGGCCCACGATGGCGACCGACTCACCCGCCGCAATGCTGAAACTCACGTCGGAGAGAATGGTCAGACTACCCTCCGGGCTGCTAACCTCTTTGCTTACGCCAACCGCCTCGAGGACTACGGCAGCATTTTTTGACTGATTTCCCATGCGAAAATTAATTACCTTTTTTGTCTTGTTTCTCGTCGTCAGCACAAGCAGCGCGCAACAACCAACCGTCCTGATCGTCGGTGATAGCCTTAGCGCTGGTTACGGCATAGACGTTGACCAATCCTGGGCCACTTTGTTGCAGTTGCGCCTTGAGGAGCAAGGGTACGAACATCGTGTGGTTAACGCCAGCATTGGCGGTGAAACAACCGAGGGGGGATCTACGCGTATTGAACAGGCTCTGGAAACGTTCAGCCCTGGCCTTGTCATTCTCGAGCTCGGCGGCAACGACGGCCTGCGCGGTATTCCCGCCAACCGTATGCAAGACAACCTTGAGAACATCATTTTGAAAAGCGAAGCATCCGGCGCGGACATTGTGATGCTCGGCATTCAAATTCCAACGAACTACGGCCGACGCTACCGCGAGGCATTCGAGAAGGTCTTCAGCGACCTGGCGAACCAGTACAATATCCCATGGATCGAGTTTTTCATGGAAGGTATCGCGCTCAACGAAGACCTGATGCAAAGTGACGGCATACATCCCAATGCAACCGCGCAACCGATGCTGCTGGATAATGCCTGGCCGGTCATCCTCGCAGCGCTTGCCAATCAAGGATCCTGACTAGTGGAAAGAATCTGGCATAAGTCCTATCCCGAATGGGTTCCCGAAGAACTTCCGGCGGCACCATTTCGCTCTGTGCGAGACCTGTTCGAGCAGGCCTTCGAGAAGTGGCCGGATCAGCCTTCGTACCACAACATGGGAACAACGCTGAGCTACCGGCAACTTGACGAACTTTCAATGCAGTTCGCGTGCTATCTGCAGAAAACGCTCGGGCTGACTCGTGGTGAACGCGTCGCCATCATGCTGCCGAATATCCTGCAGTATCCCGTGGCGATGTGTGGCGCTTTCCGGGCCGGGCTGGTTGTCGTTAACGTTAACCCGCTGTATACGGCCCGCGAACTGGAACACCAGCTGGCAGACTCGGGTGCCAAGTGCATAATCATTCTCGAGAACTTCGCACATACGCTGCAGGAGGTTATCGGCGAAACCACGATTCAGAATGTCGTTACAACCGGCCTTGGCGACCTGCTGAAGTTTCCAATGAACATGCTCACCAACCTGGCAATGCGGCATGTCAGAAAATCGGTGCCTGCATTCGATCTGCCGGGCAGCATCGGCTTCAAGGCAGCGCTCCGAGCAGGCGCCAAACATGACCTGACGCAGGTCGAACTCGGTTTTGCCGACATTGCCTACCTGCAGTACACCGGCGGTACAACGGGCGTTGCCAAAGGTGCGATGCTCAGCCACCGCAACATGATCAGTAACGTGCATCAGACCACGCTCTGGCAGGGCGATGCTTATAAAGGTCTGGAGCGGATCGTCGCCATCGCGGCACTGCCGCTGTACCACATCTTTTCGTTGGAAGGTAACTGTCTCACCGTAATGGCACAGGGCGGGATCAATGTTTTGATTACCAACCCGAGAGACTCAAAAGCGTTTGTTAAGGAGCTCACCAAACATCGCTTTAATTTATTTGCCGGCGTCAACACGTTGTTTTCAGCGCTGATGAATACGCCCGGCTTCGCGGCTCTGGATTTCAGCGATCTACGCGTGTGCATTGGCGGCGGCATGGCGGTGCAGCCGGCAGTCGCCAAACAATGGAAGGACATTACGGGCAGCACGATATTGCAGGGCTATGGGCTAACAGAAACTTCGCCCGTCGCCATCGTGACACCGCTCAACAGCGAATTCAACGGATCTATAGGCCTGCCCGTATCGTCGACCGACGTCACTATTTGCAACGATGATGGCAAGCCTCTGGCAATTGGCGAAATCGGGGAAATCTGCATCAAGGGCCCGCAAGTGATGGAAGGCTATTGGCAGCGTCCCGACGAAACTGAAAAAGTTATGTTGCCGGGCGGCTGGCTGCGAACCGGCGACATCGGCCGTATGGACGAGGATGGCTTCGTCTTCATCGAAGATCGCAAGAAGGACATGATTCTCGTCTCTGGCTTCAACGTCTACCCGAACGAAGTCGAAAACGTCGTTGTCGAAATAGACGGCATACTCGAAGCAGCCGCCATTGGCGTATCCGACGAACGTTCAGGAGAGGCCGTTAAACTGTTTGTCGTGCGCACGGACGCCAGCGTCACGGAGCAGGATATTTACGACTACTGCCGCAAGAACCTGACTAACTACAAACGGCCAAGATCTATAGAATTTCGCGATGAGCTGCCGAAGACCAACGTTGGCAAGATTTTGCGCCGCGCGCTACGCGACGAATAGATTGGCGCAGCCCGCGATCTAGCTATGGTATTGCGGGCTCAGTTCGTGCACCGCGTCAACCAGAACCCCCAGGTTATCGGGGTCGATATCCGGCGTTATGCCATGACCAAGATTAAACACGTGACCCGGTCCGGCGCCGTAACTCTCCAGCGTGTCTGCGACACCCTGACGAATGACCTCGGGGCTTTCCCGCAAGGTCGCTGGATCCAGGTTTCCCTGTAGCGCAACCTTATCCTGCACATACTCGCGCGCCTGGCTGAGGCTCGTCGTCCAGTCGACACCCAGTGCATCGCAGCCGGTGCCAACCATATCCGCCAGCATCGGACCGGCACCCTTGGTAAATAACGTCACCGGTACACGCCGACCATCACTCTCGCGGGTCAGGCCATCCACTATTTTCTGCATGCTGGCCAGCGAAAAGCGGCGATAGTCGTCACGCTCCAGCGCGCCTCCCCAGGTATCGAAGATCATGACCGCCTGTGCGCCGGCAGCAATCTGGGCGTTGAGATAGTCGGTGGTCGTCGTGGCCACGGTATCAAGAAGCGCCGAAAGCGCTGCCGGATCTTCGGCTGCAAGGCCCTTGATACGACTGAATTCACGACTCGACCCGCCCTCAACCATGTAGGTGCCAACGGTCCACGGGCTACCCGCGAAGCCAATTAACGGAACCTGCCCGTCAAGTTCGCGACGAATGGTGCGAACCGCATTGAAAACATAGCCAAGCTCGTCGGCCACATCAGGCGAGACCAGCTTTTTGATATCAGCTGCTGTACGCAGCGGGCGTTCGAACTTTGGCCCTTCGCCGGCTGCAAAGTACAGGCCGAGGCCCATGGCGTCAGGAACCGTCAGAATGTCTGAAAAGAGAATTGCCGCATCGAGCTTGTATCGCCTGAGCGGTTGCATCGTAACCTCGCAGGCGAGCTCTGCGTTGCGACACAGGCTCATAAAATCTCCGGCCTGGGCACGTACTTCACGATATTCGGGAAGATACCGCCCCGCCTGCCGCATGATCCACAGTGGTGTTCTCTCCACTTTTTCACGCAGCAAGGCGCGCAACAGGAGGTCGTTTTGCAGTTCGGCCATCAGCTCTCTACCACCGACGCTATAGACGCCTGAATCGCTTCCGCCGCAGCCCGCGGGCTCTGCGCATCACGGATCGGGCGACCCACAACGATGTAATCCACGCCGCTGGCGAATGCGGTCTCGACGGTTACAACCCGCTTTTGATCGCCCTCGGGCTTGTTGTCGACAGGGCGTATGCCCGGTGTCACAACAAGTAGCTTCGAATCGACAAGCTCGCGTAATCTTGGCACCTCGAGACCCGATGAAATGACGCCGTCGCAGCCCGCTTCGAGCGCGCGCCGGGCACGTGACAGCACCAGGTCGCCTACGTTGCAGTCGAAGCCGAGATCATCGAGATCACCGCGGTCAAGACTGGTTAGAACGGTCACGCCGAGAACCTTCAACGTATCCCCTTTGTTTTCTGCTGCTGCCTCCATGATGGACTGGTTGCCATGCACCGTGACAAAACTGGCGCCGCGATCCTTGAGCTGTCGCACCGCCGAACCGACCGTCGCCGGAATGTCGAAGAATTTTAGGTCGCAAAAAACCTTCTTGTCTCGCTCGAGCATCCAGTCCAATAGCTCGAAGTATCCGCCGCTCATCATCAGTTCGAGACCAATCTTGTAGAAGCTAACCGCGTCGCCCAATTCGTCGGCGAGCGAGCGCGCACGATCGCAATCCGGCACGTCCATCGCAAATATCAATCGGTCTTTTGTTGCAATGTTTTTGCTCGCCACCTGTTCTCCTCTTCCGGCACCAACTCCGGGGCTGGCGCATTCTAACAGAGCTTCTGCGTCAGGTTTTGCCGATAAGTCGCTCGTGCTCGGCAATGGCGTATCGATCAGTCATGCCGGCAATGTAGTCGGCGACCACCCTCGTCATCCCCTGCTCGTCTGCCGTTACGGCTCTTTCTGAGAATTCTGTCGGCATCTGCTGCACGTCGGTTGTGTACAGCTCGAAAAGCTCGCGAATTATGGCCTGCGCTTTGTGCGTCATCTCAAGCTTCTTTTCATGTCGGTACAGATGCGTGTGCAGAAACCGCTTCAGCGCCACGTGCTGCTCGTAGACTTCACTGGACATCAAAACAAGTGCCTCACCCGCCTCGCGCACGTCGTCGATCGACTGTGGTGCCGCCGCCTCGAGGTTGCGCCGAGTATTCTCGATGAGATCGGTCACAACCGTGCCGATCATTCGTCGGATAATCTCGTAAATAAGCCGACGGTCCTCAAGATTCGGGTAGAGACCATGAACCTCTTTGTAGTGCACATCGAAGAGCGACTGTCCTCTCAACTGTTCGAGACTCAGCAAGCCTGCGCGGAAACCATCGTCGACATCATGGTTGTTGTAGGCGATAGCATCGGCGAGATTTGCCAGTTGTGCTTCGAGCCCAGGCTGCTGCCGATTAATGAAGCGCTCACCAACATCACCCAACAAGCGCGCGTTACTTGCCGAGCAATGCTTGAGTATTCCTTCGCGCGTTTCGAACATCAGATTCAAGCCGGGGAACTCGGCGTACTTCGCCTCGAGCTCATCAACCACACGCAGCGACTGGAGGTTATGCTCAAAGCCACCGTAGTCCCGCATGCAATTGTTAAGTTCGTCCTGCCCCGCATGTCCAAACGGAGTATGGCCGAGGTCGTGTGCAAGGCAGATGGCTTCTGTTAGGGGTTCATTGAGGCCAAGCGCGACGGCGACCGAACGCCCGATCTGCGACACCTCGAGTGAGTGCGTCAGGCGTGTGCGGTAAAGATCGCCTTCATGGTTGACGAATACCTGTGTCTTGTACACAAGGCGCCGAAATGCCGTGCAATGAATAATGCGGTCGCGGTCCCTTTGATACTCACCACGGTAGGCCGCGGGCGGTTCGGCTATGCGCCTGCCCCGACTTCGCGACTCGTCTGCCGCATAGAGCGCAAGCGTCGTCGTCATCAATCGGCGGCCTCGAGGATGTGCAGCAGGCGCGCGTCATCGTAGTCCGATGTAATGTACGACTCGCCAAGCGCTTTGAGCAATACGAAGCGCACTTGTTTGTGCTGTACTTTCTTGTCAAGGTCCATCGCGTCCCGCAGTGCCTTTGATCCGGCAGGCGGCGGCGCCGTCGGTAACCCGGCGGAAGCCACAAGCCGTTTCAGGCGCGATTTGTCGTCGTCATCCAGGCCACTCAATTCGCCAGCCATCACCATGCCGGCCGCAACAGCCTCGCCATGTAGCCAGTCTCCATAGCCCTGGCAGTATTCGATCGCATGCCCGAAAGTGTGCCCGAAATTCAATATCGCTCGTCTGCCCGACTCTCGCTCATCATCTGCAACAACTTCCGCTTTGAGCTCACAGGATCTCTGCACAGCATGCGCGAGGGCATCCGGATCCTTCGCGAGCAGCGCGTCCATGTTCAGCTCCAGCCACTCGAAAAACGTCCTGTCTGCAATCGCACCGTACTTGATGACTTCAGCCAGGCCAGAGCGCAGCTCACGATCGGGCAGCGTGCTGAGCGTGTCGGTATCAACCAGTACGATTTTCGGCTGATGAAACGCACCGACCAGGTTCTTGCCCTTTGGGTGATTGACGCCGGTCTTGCCACCGACAGACGAATCGACCTGCGCCAGCAGGGTTGTTGGAACCTGTATGAATGCGACGCCACGCATGTAGCAAGCCGCCGCGAAGCCCGTGATGTCGCCGACAACTCCGCCGCCCAGCGCAATAACCGTCGTATCCCGGCCAGCTCTCGCCTGCACGAGCGCGTCGAGAATGCTGCTTACGGTCTCTACGGTTTTGAACACCTCACCATCGGGAAGCTCAAGCACGCCGACCGAACAGCCATTGAGATCGGCTCTTAGCTGCTGCAGATACAAAGGTGCGACCGTCTCGTTAGTAACAACCAGGCAGTCGTTTCCGGTGACGTACCGGGTCAGGTCGAAGCTACCGCCAAGCAGCCCTCGCCCGATGACAATCGGATAACTCCGAGCACCGAGTTCGACGGTTATCGTACGGTTTGTGGACATGCCGATAGAGTACCGGAAACATCGCGGCCGTGTCTTGATCCCCCTTGGGGGGAGGCCGCTCCTACAATCTCTCGAGAATTTCTGTCGCGACAGCCTTAACTTTTCGACCATCTGTTTCGACCGTCAGATCTGCGATCTCACGATACATCGTGTCACGCTCAACCATCAGCTTGTCCAGGATTTGCCGGCGATCGCCGCTTTCCAGCAACGGGCGCTCACGCCCTTTTTGAGTACGTGCGAGTTGCTGCTCGACCGTCGTGTGCAAGTAGACGACGAAGCCCCGTGCGCCCAGGTGGCTGCGATTCTGCGGGTCGACGATCGCACCGCCGCCTGTCGCAAGAACAATGCCATCCATTCTCGAAAGATCATCGATGACTTTTGCTTCACGTTTTCGGAAGCCTTCTTCGCCTTCTTTTTCAAAAATAAAGGGGATGTCTACGCCGGTACGCGCTTCGATTTCATCATCGCTGTCCATGAATGACAGGTGCAGCATCCGTGCAATCTGTCGGCCGACGGCAGACTTGCCGGCACCCATTGGGCCGACCAGAAAAATGTTTTGCGGTTTTTTCATATTAGGACAGTCTACCAAAAATAAGAAAGCCAACCCGAAGGTTGGCTCTCATCGTGATTATTTTGGCGGCAGCTAGTAAATGCTTGAGCCTTCATCAAGAATTCTCGGTGTTACGAAGATCAACAGCTCCGCCTTGTTATCAATGCGGCTCTTGCTCCTGAACAGGTAACCGAGACCCGGAATGTCACCAAGGAACGGAACCTTGTTGATCGTCTCGCGACGCTCCGTCTCGTAAATGCCACCCAATACGACGGTCTGACCATCGGCAACGAGTACCTGGGTCTCTACCGAGCGAG
>CAYTNO010000020.1:0-12076 GCA_964439125.1 uncultured Woeseiaceae bacterium
ATGGCCGGAGGATGTGGGTGCAACGCTGGAAGGCGACTACGCGCAGCCACACAGGGCGCCACCGCTTGAGTTCCTGTGGGCCAGGGCAGGTGTGGACCAGGCTTTCCATACTGCAACCGCGAACTGCATATCGTGCCACAGCGATCCGCTTAACCCTCCTGGTACCGGCTTTGCAAGCACGTTTGATCAGTACCACAACGGCTTTGACGCGGCGATCTACGATGCCACGGGCACACGTTATGCCGACATGTACAGCGTATCGATCGACGATGTTTCGATGGCTGGTGATTTGATGACGGTCACGTTCAGCTCCAATGATCCGCTAGTGATTCCGGTTCCAGAGCTTCTGGTTTCCTTCTACGGATGGGACAGCAAGAACTTCATCGTTGGTTCGCATGAGAGGGACGCCAACGCAGCGGCGTGCCCGGGCGGTCACGGAGACGGTTGCAAGATGGAGTATGTGCCTGAGAGCTCAGGCGGCAGCGCCAACCCTCTGTTTGTCGAGGACGCACTAAGCGTACCGGGTGCCTGGATAGTTACTCTTGACGTATCTGCTCTGCAGACTTACAAGACCGACGACATTCCAACCTTGATCGCGGATGGCGTTATCCACAAGGCAGAAGTCTCGATCACGCCGGAACTGGAACTTGGCGGTATGGATGTAGTACTCACGGCTGTAAACCAGACCTACGATCTGAATATCAGCGCGATGATCGATGACTACTTCAAGGGCGCCAATGCGGCCGTAGACATCGATAAATGCAACGCCTGCCACGACACGTTAGCCAGCAGCTTCCACGCGGAAAGCGGCAGAGGCGGCGATGGTATCGAGGTTTGCAAGCACTGCCATACAACGACGTTCCCTGGCAGCCACCTCGAAATGGCATCACGCGCGATCGATTCATATGTTCACGCTATCCACACGTTCCAGCCGTTCGATCTGGGCAGTGTGGACGCAACTGATGCGGTCGAAGTGGCGAGAACTGAGCTGCATATGGGGCATGGTTTCCCGACCTTCTCGATCACCGGTTGTGAGGCCTGCCACGTAGCCGGCACCTTCAATGTGCCGGATCAGTCCAAGTCGATGCCAGGTCTTCTGTCAGCATCCGACGACATCCCGGACAGGAACATCGGTACGGTGCCTGAAGCAGTTACTGGTCCCGCTTCCAGAGCATGCGGCGGATGTCACAGGGCTGACATGATCAACGAAGATCATGCCGGTGAACTCGCGTCATTCGACGCGCACACCGGAACCTTCGGCACGTATGCCGAGAACGACGCCGACGACGCAGTTGTGTTCGGCATCGTCGACAAGATCATGAGCTGGTTTGAATAAGTAAGTAGAACGAGGTGGGCCTCGAGGCCCACCTTGCTTCAAGAGCTACGGAAGGCAACTGGCCGGGAGAGAAATCTCCCGGCCTTTTTTTATGGCCGCAGGACGATTTGCTGCGATCTGCCCTATAAGATGCCCAACACGTCGCCTGCCCACAGCAAATACGTACAACTACGAACGCCTGACCGGCGACCTCCTAATATCGTTTGTGTGGCATGCTCGATACCATTACCATCAGGAAAAAAGAATGGCAGCAAAATTTCCGTGCTGCTCTAATCCAAGGTGATTGATCATGGCTAGGCACAAAAACTCCTCGGGCTCTATTGCGGCTCTCATGCTTCTCGGCTTCTTTCTCGCGTCATGTAGCGGTGGCAGCGACGGTTCTGACGGCACGACAGGCGGCACAGGACCGGCAGGACCACCGGGCCCACCGGGACCATCCGCGGGCAACGGTGTGCCGATTGATTCGGCGGACATGATCAATATCGCTGTAACCAGTGTCGATGTTCCGGCTGGTGGCGGCGCACCCACCGTCTTTCTGGCACTGACGAACGATCTCGAGCAGGGTCTCACAGGCCTGCCCGCCGGTGATATTCGCTTTGTTCTGTCACAGCTGTCGCCCGGTACGAACGGCGGATCGAGCGATTGGCAGTCCTACGTAACCAGAGACACCGGCCCTGCGGGCGCTGTCATTGTCAATGGCCAGGCCGACACCGAAACAGCGACCTCCGGGACTTTCGTTGATAACGGAGACGGCACCTACGAATACACGTTTGCGAGCGCCCTCACCGCCTACCCGGGTGGTCCGACGTTCGACGCCGCCAAAACACATCGTATCGGCGTCGAAATTCGCGGCCAGGCGCCAATATCATCCAACGGCATTCTTGACTTCGTTCCAGCCGGCGGCGCGCCACTGTTCGAACGCAGAATCGTCGACACGCAGACCTGCGACACCTGTCATGACCGTCTCGAATTCCATGGCGGCCCGAGGACCGATAACGAGTACTGTGTAACCTGCCACAACCCTTCCTCAGTCGACGGCGACACCGGCAATACGGTCGACATGAAAGCAATGATCCATAACATCCATGCGGGACGCGATGGCTACGTAGTTATTGGTTACCGCGGTGCCGTGCATGACTACTCCGACATTGAATGGTCTCAGGATATTCGCAATTGCCAGACTTGCCATGAGGAGTCAGACGAGAATACTCCGCAAGCGAGCAATTGGCGGTTGGTTCCGAATCGTGCGGCTTGCGGCACCTGTCACTTTGACGACGGTATTCCCGGCAACGGTGAGCATGACTTCGCTATCGAGAACGGCGACCACCCGTTCACACCGATGGTCGACGATACCCAATGTCTGCTTTGCCATGGGCCGGATGCAACCGTTGCCGGCGGTGCCCTTCGGGTGGCGGTAATACATGAAATTCCGACACAGGTCGCGGGCGAACGCTTCCAGTACAACATCGAGAGCGTATCCGATATGACGGTTGGCATGATGCCGACGGTGGAATTCTCGGTGACCAATCCTCTGGATGGCACGTACTACGATATTCTCAACGCTGTCGAGTTCACCACCTGCGATGGTGGTGCCAGCCGTCTCGCTATCGACGTTGCCTGGAATACGACCGATTACACAAACACGGGCAGTGGCATGCCATCGGCACAACCGATGACAATGAATCCCATCGCCTGCTTCGGCAACCCCCCTGCGACGGAAGTTTCCGGAAATCCTGCCGGTGTGCATATCTTCAGCGTTACCGCATCAGCGCCACTGCCTCCTGAGGCCGTTGGCACAGCAGCCGTTACGATCGATGGTCATCCGGCTGTAGATATCGATGGCGTCATCAATCGCATACCCGTGACGAACGTTGTCGAGTATGTCGGTATTGACGGAGCCACGGCGGTTGCGAGGCGCAGCGTTGTGGATATCGAGAAATGCGACGACTGCCACAATGAGTTGTCATTGCACGGTAACAACCGCACTGACAATCCTGAGGTCTGCGTGACCTGCCACAATCCAAACGCGACCGATGCGAACAGACGTAACCCACCATGCACCGATACGCTCGGCACCGACGACACGCCGATTGACATGAAAGTCATGATCCACGCATTGCATGCATCGGGCGAGACGGAAGTTCCGTATGACGTCTGCGGCTACGGTAACTTCCCGCACTCAATCGAGTTCGAGTATCCGGGCCACGTGCAGAATTGCGAAGGCTGCCACGAGCCAGGTACTTACTTCCCGGTTGACCCGGCCCTGGTGCTCGGTACGACATTCGACGGTGGTGCTGATCCGCTAACGCCTACAGACGATCGCGCTGTCTCCCCGAACGCAGCTGTCTGCTCCACCTGCCATACCAGTTCACTGGCGGCGGAGCACATGATGCAAAATGGCGGTGACTTCAATGCGAGGAAGGCAGCGAATAGCACGCTGATCTCCTCCGGCGTTGAAACCTGCGAACTTTGTCACGGCGAAGGACGCTCGGCGGACGTGGAGGTCATGCATGGCGTCGGCGACTTTCAGTTCAATTGATTGAAGGACAGGTTGCTGCCATGAGGCTCATCACACTCGTCATCGCCGTAGCGATGCTATTGGTCCTGACTACTGGCTCAGCTAGTGGTCAGGAGTCCGGCTACAGCAGAAAAGGGGCCGACACCTGTTTGGCCTGTCACGACGAAGACCCCAATCTGCTTGCGCTATTTCGCGGCAAGCACGGCGTGCCCAGCGATCCTGACTCTCCATTCGGCCACGGCCAATTACAATGTGAGGCCTGTCACGGACCTGGCGACGCACACGCCGGTCGCGTACGACGTGGCCAGGAACGCCCGCCGGTCGTCAGGTTTGGCGCGGACTCTGAAACGCCCGTCGCCGAACAGAATGCTCTTTGCATCAACTGCCACCAAAGTGACACAGGTTTCGCGTGGCACGGCAGTGGTCATGACGACAACAGCGTCGCGTGCGCAGACTGTCATGTCAGCCACACGGAAAGCGACCCCGTATTGTCGGCGTCTACGCAACCGGAAGTTTGTTTCGACTGTCATCAGCAACAACGCACCGAAACGCTGAAGCCATACGCTCATCCGATACAGCATGGCAACATGGCTTGCGGCGATTGCCATAACACCCATGGCGATGCGGCCGAGCTGTTGTTAGTGCGTCAAAGCATTAACGAGACTTGTCACGACTGCCATGCGGAGGTGCGCGGCCCGTACTTGTGGGAGCACGCTCCGGTGACCGAGGACTGTACGACGTGTCACAACCCACACGGCTCGAATCATCCCGGCATGCTCAGTATGCGTGCCCCAATGTTGTGCCAGAGCTGTCACTCACAATCCGGCCACCCAAGCCTTCCACAGGATGAGCGGGGCCTGCCTGCGGGCACGCCATCGCAATACCTGTTGGGCCAGAGTTGCATGAATTGCCACAACCAGGTGCACGGCTCGAACCATCCCTCCGGTTCGAAGCTGATGCGTTAGGAGTCTGCGGTAATGTTTGATCGAACAAGAAGTTACTTACCCATCCTTGCCGCCGCCGCGCTAGTGGCACCGGGATTGAGTCACGCGCAAGTCGACACCAGTGAATGGGTGTGCGAGTACTGCCCGTTTGATAGCGGTTATCGCGCCGACGTCGAGGTTGGCGCAAGCTATGTCAGTGATGACGCAGCTCGCTTCGGCAACGGCACTGGCCAAGACGAAAAAGGGACGGAAGCCGACCTGAATGGATCGGGACATTACTCCAGTGATGGCTATCAGCTCGACTGGCAGCTCAGCGATCTGGGCCTCGATTCCCGGTCAGCCAGTATCGAAGGTGGTCGTCAGGGCAGCTACGAATTTAATCTGGGGTACCGCGAAAATCCCTACCGTCAGTTCGACACGACACAAACCATTTTCAGCAATTCGTCACCCGGCATGCTATCCGTACCGCAAGGATGGGTACCGGCCAGTACGACTTCGGCTATGACCGGGTTGTCTTCTTCATTGCGCATGCTGGACATCGGCAGCGACCGCCAGATCATGGACGTCGGTGCTGGCTGGACGCCAAATAACAGACTGAGCATGTTCGCCAACTTCCGTCACCAGACACGTGATGGTGTCGATATCACGGCCGGATCGAGCTTTACGCAATCATCGTTATTGCCACGCTGGATCGACTTCGAAACCGACCAGATCGACATTGGCGTGCAATACAGTAACGATCGCGGCAGCCTGAAATTCGCGTACTACGGCTCAAGTTTCAGCAACGGCAATCCGTCACTGACCTGGGACACACCGTACATCGCTGGTGTGGGCGCGGAACAGCTCAGAATGGCGCAAGAACCTGACAATGACTTTCAGCAACTGTCTCTGTCTGGTGCCTGGCGTGCATCTGTTTGGAATACAGTGCTGGCGTTTTCCGCGGCCGTCGGCAACGGAGAGCAGAACGAAGCGCTATTGCCGTACACGATCAACCCCAATGTCGCCGCAGATGCATTGCCCGTGTCGTCGCTTAACGCCGAGGTCGATACCGGTAACTATGCTTTCACTGTGACGTCCCGTCCGAACAACAAGATTCGCCTCAAGTTCGGCTACACGTATGACGAACGCGACAACACCACGGCACAGCATGACTGGGTTCGGGTCATAACGGATCTGTTTGACTCTGGCGACATTGAACAGAACACACCTTACAGTTTTGACCGTTCACGCGTGAAAGTTAGTGGTGAGTACCGCCTGTTTGACAACCTTCGTCTTTCGGCAGGCTTCGACCGCCATGAACTGAACCGTGACTACCAGGAAGTCGCCGAGCAAACCGAAGATACCGGTTGGGGGCAAGTCCGCTGGCAGCCGTTGAGCTGGCTTGACCTGCGGGCACGTGGTGGTACAGCAGAGCGCGAAATTGATCGTTATGACACAACGGTCGCTGCGAGTTTTGGGCAAAACCCGTTGCTGCGAAAATACAATCTCGCTTACCGCTACCGTGAGTTCGGTGAGCTTGTTGCAACCGTATCCATACCCGACAAACCATTCGCTATTGGCGTCACCGCATTCGTCACAGACGATGAATACACACAATCCACGCTTGGCATGACGGAGAGTGACGAGCAGCGCGTCACCGCGGATTTCACCTGGGCTATAAGCGACAACGCGTCAACTTACTTGATGGTTGGTCAGGAAACGATCAACGCTGACCAGCTTGGTAGTGAACTTGGCGGCGCTGCCGACTGGATGGCTCAACACGAGGACAGCTTCAATAGTGTTGGCGTAGGGTTCTTATGGCGTCAAGCGGAAGGCAACTTTGATCTGAAGCTGGATTACACGCACGGCAACGGCGAGACGGACATCATGGTGTCGAGCCAGAGTGGTGGCCAGAGCCTGTTGCCGGATCTAAGCTCAAAGCTTGATTCACTTCGCCTCGAGGCCAATTATCGTTGGTCCGATCGCTGGGAAGCCACTATGCACGTTCGCTATGAAGACTTCTCGGCGGATGACTGGGCGTTGCAAGACGTGGAACCGGATACTCTCCCCACGATCCTCACGCTCGGTGCCGACCCCTACGACTATGATGTATGGGCCATCGGTATCGGCTTCCGCTATCGGGTGGGGTCAGTAAGCGATTGAGCGTCGTTCACTGTCGCATGGTTTTCGCTGTTATACGTTGTCGCCAGTAGTTCGAATTCGTTACCTGCACCTTCAATCTCACCGCCTGCGATCCAGCGCCCGATCTTGACATCACCCAAAGATGCCTGTGTTGTCGCGAGCCCGAGAAACATATCGTCGAACTGGTAAAGACCCAGCTCACGAAAACTGTCACTCGCATTGATTACTTCAATATGCGGAGGCGATACCTTGCAGGTCAGGCCGTTGATGCCACCAAAAATACTGTGGCCCATCGACTTGACGTAGGCTTCCTTGAGAACCCACAACATGAAGAAGCGGTCTGCTGCCTGCGTCTCCAGCCAGTTAGCCTCTTTCTGCGAGTAGAATTTTTGCGCCACCTTCAAGGTATTGCGCCGTGGATTGACCGCCTCCAGATCGATACCGATGTCGCCGGAGTCGGCGATGACGCAAGCGACAATCCCGCCACTGTGCGTGATGCTTACTGCCGGGCCATCGACACAAACCGGTTTGCCGCTTTCAGTTTTGGCAAAGCGGTGGCTCTTTGCCGGCATGCCCGTCCAGTCTTCGAGCATTAGCCGTAACAGCGCACGACCACAGAGGTATTCCTGTTGCCGTCTTGCGGACGTATATGTCTCCAGATGCGTGAGCTCGTGTTCGGAAACGAGCTCACGTTCAGAAGGTGTCAGCTCTCGGATGCTGGTGTAGGCCACTTTTACCAAGGGTTGAATTCCATTGTCTTAGGCGTGCCGACCAAACCCTGGGCGCACGGCTTTTCCAATCTGGCTATCGCTCCAATCGCCAATACCACTTTCCTCGTCGGGCGTAATATCGGGTGGATACACAATACCCCGGTACTGGTCGCCCAGAGGGTTATACAGAGACTCCGCTGCACAACCAGCCAGAAACAAAGGTAGCACCAGCACCACAACCATATCATTTGGCGGCCGTGAACCCTATAATCCGCGCCTCTTCACGAACACCCCAACCTTCCCATGTCTGAAATCAAGCGACTTCGAAACATCGCGATCATTGCCCATGTAGATCATGGCAAGACCACCCTGGTAGACCAACTGCTGCAACAGTCGGGAACACTGGGCGATCGGGCAGCCGTGCCTGAGCGAGTGATGGACTCAAGTGATCTGGAAAAGGAACGTGGGATCACGATCCTGGCCAAGAACACGTCGATCAAGTGGCGAGACTACCGCATCAATATTGTGGATACGCCCGGGCACGCCGATTTCGGTGGCGAGGTCGAGCGTGTACTGTCAATGGTTGACAGCGTCTTGCTGCTCGTGGACGCGGTTGAAGGGCCGATGCCCCAGACACGCTTTGTTACACAGAAAGCATTCGCCAATGGGCTCGTGCCGCTTGTCGTTATCAACAAGATCGATCGCGACGGCGCTCGCCCCGACTGGGTACTGAACCAGACGTTCGACCTGTTTGACCGGCTGGGTGCCACTGACGAACAACTCGATTTTTCGGTCATCTACGCATCAGCTCTGAACGGCTACGCGAGCCTGAATTCGGACGATCGCGGGGGCGACATGACAGCGCTGCTCGAGTCCATCGTTTCGCACGTATCGCCACCAGATGTCGACCCGGATGGTCCGCTGCAACTGCAAGTATCGAGCCTCGACTATGACTCGTATGTTGGCGTTCTCGGCATCGGCCGCATCCAACGCGGCAAGATCGATGCGAACTCGCCCGTGAGTATTGTCGCCGCCGATCACACGATCAGAAAAGGCAGGGTGCTGGATCTGTTCGGTTTTCACGGTCTCAAGCGGCAGAAGATACCGAGCGCCAATGCCGGCGACATTATCGTTTTCAGCGGTATCGGCGACCTGGCTATCTCCGATACGCTTTGCCCGAGAGACAAACCCGAAGGTCTGCCCGCACTGGCCGTCGACGAGCCAACCATCAGCATGACGTTTCAGGTCAACAAGTCACCGTTTGCAGGGCAGGATGGCAAGTTTCTGACCAGTCGGCAGATACGTGAACGACTCGAGCAGGAACTCAAGCACAACGTCGCTCTACGTGTAGCCCCAACTGAAGACCCCGACAAATTCAGGGTGTCGGGTCGTGGCGAGTTACATCTCTCGGTACTCATCGAGACCATGCGCCGTGAAGGTTTCGAACTTGCCGTGTCACGCCCGGAAGTCATCCTCCACGAGGAAGATGGTGTGCGAACCGAGCCGTGGGAACAGCTCACGGTTGATTTTGAGGAAGATTCCCAAGGTGCTGTGATGACACGCCTTGCGAGCCGCAAAGGTGAATTGCTGGCGATGACTCCCGACGGCAAAGGCCGGGTTCGCCTGGACTATCGCATCCCGACTCGCGGTCTTATCGGTTTTCGCACTGAGTACCTCACGGCCACGTCCGGAAGCGGCCTTATTTACCATGTATTCGAAAAGTACGATCACTACGTAAAAGAGACGCTTGGACAGCGCAACAATGGCGTGTTGGTGTCAATGGCCAAGGGCAAAGCCCTCGCCTATGCGCTTTTTAATCTGCAGGAACGCGGTCGCCTCATGCTTGGCCACGGTGCCGACGTATACGAAGGCATGATTATTGGCATAAACAGCCGCCAAGACGACATGGTAGTTAACCCTACCAAGGCCAAGCAGCTCAACAATATTCGTGCCGCCGGGACTGATGAGAATCTCATCCTTACACCTCCCGTCCGTTATTCGCTGGAACAGGCACTCGAATTCATCGACGACGACGAGCTGCTGGAAGTCACTCCGAGCCATATCCGGCTTCGAAAAAAGCTCCTGACAGAGGTAGATCGCAAGCGGGACTCTCGAATACGCGCCTGATCTGTGCGATGATTGTTGCGGGGTTACCACAGTCTCGGTGCCTGGATGCATCGGGCTCAACACAATATTAAAACAAGAAGGGGGCGTGCACTCTGTCCGTACCTCTGCATCAACAAAACCCCGGCGAGATCACGCGCGAAGCGCTGGTTAAGATCCTTGAGATCATGTACCGGCTGGCAGCGCCAGAGACGCTGCCCGAGCTCTTGCGGGAGATAGTCGAAGTCGGCAAGGTCGCGATCGTTGCCGAAGCGGGAGTGCTGTGGCTTTTGGATCGGCCGTCCGGCGATTTGGTAATGGTAATCCCACCAGCAGACGAGCCCGAACGAATCACGCTTGGAAGCGGGCATGCCGGACAATGTGCCGACAGTCTCGAAGTGACCAATATTCACGAATGCAGAGAAGATGATTGCTTTCAGGCCGCACCCGTCAACGTCGCAGGCTTCGAAACTCGCTCACTCCTGAATGTGCCAATCCTCGGCCAGGAAAATCAGATACTCGGAGTCATGCAGTGGCTGGGTGAGCATCCCGGCCAGTTCGATCAGCACGATACCTGGATCGCTCCGGCCCTGGCAGCAGAGGCCGCGATCGCAATTCAGCACTCCGAAATGACGAGCGAGCTACTCGCAAGCGCCATCCTGAACCAGGAAGTCGCTGTGGCCAGGGAAATTCAGATAAGCACCTTGCCGGACAGCATGCCGGACGTTGATGGCTACGATGTACACGGCCAGTTCCTGCCCACCGATCACACGGGAGGCGACCTGTACGATCTGGTCGTTCTCAATGGCAGGCTGTTCGTCCTGCTTGGCGATGCAACGGGCCACGGCTTCGGGCCCGCACTATCGGCCACGCAGATGCAGGCCATGCTGCGGGTTGCGTTCCGACTGGGCGCCGATCTCGATAGTGCCTACATGCACGTCAATAATCAGCTTAACGAAGACCTGCCCGACGATCGCTTCATCACGGCTTTCATGGGTTTTCTTGACCCGGCCACACACGAGCTTGAGTTTCACTCGGGTGGGCAAGGCCCAATTCTTGTTTACAGGGCTGCCAGCGATGAGTGCGAGTGGTTCAAGCCCACGAGCTTTCCGGTGGGCATCATGGAGCTCGACGGCACCGCGCCAGCCATGCGGCTCGATCTTGAGCCCGGCGACATCCTGGCCGTAATTTCTGACGGCATCTATGAGTACGGCCGAGCCGACGGTACTCAGTTCGGCGAAGATGGCGTAAAAGAAATCATGCGGCAGGGACACACATTGGCAATGTCGCAGCTCAGCCAGAACCTTGTGGACGCGGTTTTTGAATTTGGCGGTGACGCCCCGCAAGCTGATGACATAACGCTGGTTTTGGTGAGGCGCCTGCCAGACTAGCGCAGCTTTTATAGAGGAAAACGACGATGCAGCAGAAATTTGGGCGCAGCCTTGACGAATTGGGAAATATCGTGAGCTTTACGGACGCGTTCTTCCTGGAGAACGATATCGATGCGTCGGTCCGCTACATCGTGGATCTCTGTGTCGAAGAGTTGTTCGTGAACATGATTACTTACAACACCGAATCGAGTGCCGACATTTTGATCGAGATGAAACCGCATGAGCACGGTGTCGAGATCAGCCTTACGGATTTCGATGTGGAGCGCTTCGACCCACGCAAAGTTCAACCCGTTGATGTCAATGCGCCCCTTGAGCAGCGCACGCCAGGTGGCCTGGGGCTTTACCTTGTACTCAAGATGGTAAATTCGATCCATTACGAGTATCGGAATCGAACCAGCAAAATCACGTTTATTGCAGATCGGAAGTAGATTTATGTTTCAAATTGAAATTGGCGAGTCGGGCACGGTAGTGGCCGAGGGGCGGCTGGATGCCGCACAAGCACCGCGTGCGCAGGAGTTTCTTGACGAATTGCAGGGTGAGTGTGTACTCGACCTTGGCAAGGTGGACTACATCTCCAGCGCCGGGCTGGGCGTGCTCTTGCGTACGCACAAACGGCTGATGGGCGACGGCATGGGCCTGAAGCTGGTTAACGTACACAGCCACATCAATGACATTTTTATGTACTCGGGCTTTGACAAGTTGTTTGAGATCGAAATCGCGGAATCGCCCTGATGAGAACTTTTTTCCAAAAGACGCCAACTTTTTCCGGCCAGCGGAGTATTTATGGATAAGGACCAGGAAATTGCATTGGTCATGGACGCCCAGAAGGGCAATAGAAAGGCAATGGATACTCTCGTGAGACAACTGGAAAAACCTGTCTACAACGCCGCCTACCGCATGCTGGGGAACCCGGATGAGGCTGCCGACGTCACGCAGACGACTTTTTTGAAGGT
>CAYTNO010000021.1:0-11959 GCA_964439125.1 uncultured Woeseiaceae bacterium
GAATTAGGGACGACACCGGGCGCTTGCCGAACTGCAACGCGCGAGCTCGGTCGGTCCATGGTTGCGCTGGATGCCAGCGACAGGAATTGCGGCCGTGGCACTGCTTGCGGTCATGGTGATGCGCGGGCCTGATGGCGTCGATGCGATTGAAGGGCCGGCCACAGCCTCGGATTTTGAGATGCTGCTGGAGGAAGACAGCCTCGACATGCTGGAAGAACTTGAATTCTACTTTTGGCTTGAAGCATCCGACCTGGAAGTAAACGGCAATGTCGGCTAGCAAGCCTGTTCTGCTGGGCGCGCTGCTGCTGTTTGGTGGTTTGGTGCAGGGCGCAGACGACGAGATGCCGGATGAGGATTTTTTGGAGTACCTGGGATTGTGGGAAGAGTCGGACGAAGACTGGTTAATGTTCGATGCGCCGGTGACAACAGAAAATGAGGAGCGGGTCGATCCCGTGCCGGATGGCGAAGAATCGACGGAGAAAGAAGATGAAAGCTAAGATCATTTTGGCGGTGCTTGCACTGATGCTGGCCGGGTTGGCCGCGGCAGACGACAAGGGCATTGCCTGGGAAGACCTGGGTCCGGAACAGCGGCAACTGCTGCAACGCTTTGAGGGCGACTGGGAGAGCTTTGCCGCCGATCGCCAACAGCGTTTGTCGAATGGCGCGAGTCGATGGGCAGGCATGACGCCGGAGCAACGCGGTGCCGCACAAGGTCGTTTCAGGCAATGGCGTGACTTGCCGCCCGACCGCCAGCAAGTGGTCCGTGACCGTTACAGGATGTACAGAGACATGTCGCCGGCTGAGAGGCGGCGCATTCAGGAAAACTATATCGGCTTTCGTCGGTTGCAAAATGAGCGCCGCAAACGGCTACATGACAAGTTTCGAAGCATGACGCCCGCGCAACGCGATCGCCTTCGAAAGCGCATGACGGACCGGCGGCCGAAACCCGCGGCTCGTGACTAGCGCCGCTTTCTAAGTAGTTTCCGACGCACTTCTAATCTGTGCGTAGACCTTCAATGTTGGTAGAGTACGCCCGTCGCCGCCAAAGGGACGTTATTCCTGTGGTTCTTCTGGCGAGTTTCGGCATTTCTTTGGAGGTCTGAGAATGAAAATCGGTGTACCGAGAGAGATCCACGAGGGCGAGCAACGCGTTGCGACGACGCCTGATGTTGTTTCTCAACTCATCAAATTAGGGTTTAGCGTTGCCGTCGAAAAAGACGCCGGCGCTGCGGCGAGTTTCTCAAACGAAGCCTACGAGGCTGCCGGTTGCGAGGTTCTGGCATCAGCCAAAGACGTCTGGTCCCAGGCGGATCTGATCCTGAAGGTCCGCGCGCCGGAGGGTGGCGAAGAGTCTTTGCTGCGACCTGATCAGACGCTTATCTGTTTTCTCGGGCCAGGCCAGAACCCTGAGCTGCTCGAGCAGCTGACCAAAAGCGGTGGCACGGCCATGTCGATGGACAGTGTGCCGCGAATCTCACGCGCACAGAAAATGGATGCGCTGAGTTCAATGGCGAATATCGCGGGTTATCGCGCCATCGTAGAAGCGGCGCAGCATTTTGGTCGATTCTTCACTGGCCAGATAACGGCGGCCGGCAAGATTCCTCCAGCAAAAGTACTGGTTATCGGTGCCGGCGTGGCGGGATTGTCCGCCATTGGTTCGGCGAGAAGTATGGGCGCCATCGTGCGTGCTTTCGATACGCGGCCGGAAGTTAAAGAGCAGGTTGAGAGCATGGATGCCGACTTCCTCATGCTTGAATTTGAAGATGAGGACGGCTCAGGCGAAGGCGGCTACGCCAAACTGATGAGCGACGAATTCATCAAGGCAGAGATGGCCCTGTTCGCCGAGCAAGCCAAAGAAGTCGACATCATCATAACCACAGCGCTGATTCCGGGCAGGCCGGCACCACTGCTGATCACAGCCGAGATGGTCGGCCTTATGAAGGACGGCAGCGTCATTGTTGACCTCGCGGCGGAAACAGGCGGCAACTGCGAGCTGACTGAAGCCGGCAAGGTCGTCGTAAAACACGGTGTTTCAATTATCGGCTACACAGACTTGCCCAGCCGTTTGGCCGCGCAATCAAGCCAGTTATATGCGACCAACCTTCGCCACCTGGTGACAGAGCTCTGTCCTGAGAAAAACGGCGAAATAGTGGTCAACATGGAAGATGAGGTTATCCGCGGTGCGACGGTATGTACCGACGGCGAAACGACATGGCCACCGCCGCCGCCCACGCTTTCGGCAGCGCCGAAACAGGCCGAGCCCGAACCTGCGCCTATGGTCGTGAAAAAGAAACCTTCCATCTTCGGCCCGATAGTGGCGGGTGCCATAGGTGTAGTGGCTCTGCTCGGCCTTGGTGCCGTGGCGCCGCAGTCGTTCATGGCGCACTTCACCGTGTTTGTGCTGGCCTGCTTCGTCGGCTACATGGTGATCTGGAATGTCAGCCCGGCATTGCATACGCCGCTCATGAGCGTCACAAATGCGATCTCGAGCATCATCGTTATCGGTGCGCTGTTGCAGATCAGCTCAGACGACAAGGTGATCATGTGGATCGCCACGGCCACCGTCTTAATAACAAGCATCAACATCGCGGGCGGCTTCGCCGTCACGCGCCGCATGCTTGAAATGTTCAGGAAGTGAGGCCGTTATGAATACACAAGGACTATTTGTATTACCCGACGGCGTGATAACGGTCTGTTACATCGTCGCTACGGTTTTGTTCATTCTCGCCCTGGGCGGTTTGTCCAATCAGGAAACGGCGCGTCGAGGAAACTGGTACGGCATTTCCGGTATGGCCATCGCGTTACTCGCAACGGTGTTCGGCAGGATTACGCAAAACTACGATCTCTTGATCGTTGCTCTGCTCATTGGTGGCACCATCGGCATAATTCTGGCACGCCGCGTACAAATGACGCAGATGCCCGAGCTCGTCGCGGTGCTGCATAGCCTCGTCGGCGTGGCTGCTGTGGCCGTCGGATTTGCCAGCTTTATGGATCCGGACAAACACTTTACCGGCGTGGACCTGACGATTCACGATATTGAGACCTATCTCGGTATTCTGATTGGTGCTGTGACATTTTCGGGATCAGTCATTGCGTTCGGAAAGCTGAGCGGACGAATGAGCGGCAAGCCGCTGACTTTGCCGGGGCGCCACTGGTTCAACCTTGCGCTCCTGATTGCCGCCATCTGGTTTGGCCGGGAATTTGTCATGCAGTCCGCCGCAGGCGGCGGTCTGAACCCCCTCATGATCATGACGGCTATAGCACTGCTGTTTGGCATTCACATGGTGATGGCCATCGGCGGCGCGGACATGCCCGTTGTGGTTTCGATGTTGAACAGTTACTCGGGCTGGGCCGCAGCGGCTACCGGGTTCATGCTTAGCAACGATCTGTTGATTGTTACGGGTGCCCTCGTTGGTTCGAGTGGTGCGATCCTGAGTTACATCATGTGCCGCGCCATGAATCGCAAGTTCTTCGCTGTAATCGCCGGTGGATTTGGTACCGGTGGTGGCACTGTTGTCGCAAGTACTGGCGAGGATCAGGGCGAAGTTGTCGCCATTGAGGCGCACGAAGTAGCCGGTCTGCTTGCCGATGCAAAAGAGGTCATGATTATTCCGGGATACGGCATGGCCGTCGCCCAGGCGCAGCACATTGTTCACGAAATCACGCGGATCCTGCGAGAAAAGAGAGTCAATGTGCGCTTTGGCATTCACCCGGTTGCCGGTCGCATGCCAGGGCATATGAATGTGCTGCTGGCCGAAGCCAGGGTTCCGTATGACATCGTTTTTGAGATGGACGAAGTTAACGATGATTTTCCGGATGTTGATGTGTCCATAGTTATTGGCGCGAACGACATCGTGAACCCATCAGCGCAGACTGACCCGGACAGCCCGATCGCCGGCATGCCAGTGCTCGAGTGCTGGAAAGGCAAAACGACAATCGTTCTGAAACGGAGCATGGCAACGGGCTACGCTGGCGTGCAAAATCCGCTGTTCTTTAAAGAGAATACGCGCATGCTGTTTGGCGACGCCAAGGATACTCTCGACGAGGTTTTCAAAGCGCTCTAGCAAGCGATTATGTGAGCTAAACGATAGATATCTGCAGAGCATCGTTCGGTTTTCACTGAGAGGATTTGGCTCGCGCCTGTTGCTTTTTGACGTGTGATCGGCACACTACAAGTCAGCGAATCACGCGCCGCGTGATGAGGTGAGCCAATGCTTGCAGGTCTTGCTTCAAATATATCGCAGCAGGTGCTGCGAACCGATGTAGCCGGCATGCCACTCGAGTGGATCGACTACAGGGAAGCCGTTCGGCTATATCACGCCGAACAGGTTGCGTATGACTGCGGCACACATCTTTACACCGTCTTCGGCGGCCACAGTGCGGCCGACGGCCACCGCTCCAGAATCGCGGTAAATTCAATCATCGCCACGCACGGCACGAGCCGGAGCCTCGCACGAAATCGCGACAAGTACGTGCCACCGCTGAACAATCGAACCTTGTTCAAGCGTGATGCCAACCTTTGTCTGTATTGTGCGATGCGCTACCCCACGCGAGACCTGACGCGTGACCACATAACGCCGATCTCACAGGGCGGCAAGGACAGGTGGAGCAATGTCGCCACGGCCTGCAGGCGATGCAACAACTACAAGGGTGGCCGTACGCCCGAGCAAGCGTCGATGCAGTTGATCGCCATTCCGTTCTCTCCGACGTACGCCGAGTACATTTACCTCAAAGGCCGTCGTGTGCTCACAGACCAGATGCAGTACTTGCTGGCGCACATTCCGCGCTCGAGTCCGCTGCACGCACGATTGAAGGATCGTCTTGCCGACGGCCAGCAAATTGTTGACGTTCACTTCCACGAATAAGGGCTAGTCGTCGATGCAATATTTGATCGACGCGAGCGTGTACATATTTCGGGCGTACTACTCGATGCCCGAGGATATGGTCGATGCGGAAGGTAACCCGGTTAACGCGCTCTATGGATTCTGCCGTTTTCTTGGCGATTTCATGGAACAAATCAATCCGGAGTACATCGCGGTATTGTTCGATGAAAGACAATCCAAATCTTACCGAGTTGAGATTTATCCCGAGTACAAAGCGAATCGCGACCCGGCCCCACCGGACCTCATACGCCAATTCGGGCAATGCCGTCGCTTTGCACGTGCGCTTGGCGTTCTGGAATGGGGCAGCCCGCGTTATGAGGCCGACGATCTTATAGGTACGCTTGTCCACCATGGGCGGACGCAAAATCGGGCCTCAACCATCGTTACGCGCGACAAGGACCTTGCGCAATTGGTGTCGGTCGACGATATATTCTGGGACTTCGCGGGCAAGGGCAAAATCAGTTACGAGCAGGTTCCGGGTGTGTTCGGCGTTCGCCCGGAACAAATCGCCGACTTCCTGGCGCTTGCTGGCGACGCGGTTGACAACATCAAAGGTGTCCCGGGGGTTGGCAAGAAAACGGCAACGGTTCTACTCGAAAACTTTGGCAGCCTTGACGGCATCTATGACAACCTCAGCCGAGTGCACGAAATCAATGTTCGCGGTGCGAAGACGCTTGCCGACAAGCTCGAGAGACATCGGGAAGATGCAGTTCTTGCACGCAAGCTAACGGGCATTCTCTGCGATGCCCCGATCGACGATGCCGAGATCGCAATGCAAAGGTCAGCGCCGAAGCTCGGCGACATTAATGCATTGTACGATGAGGCTAACATTGGTACTGCATTGCGCAGGCAGGCCGAACGCATCGCGGACCTGAGCCGCGACTAGTAATGACCGACGGATCGTCCTTCATCAAGACCGGACCAGTCTCTGCGTTGCCGATGTTTGAAGCGGAGGCGGATGGACTGACAGAGCTCAGGAAGGCAGGTGCCATTCGGGTCCCGGAGGTCATAAGCTGCGGTATTTCTGAGGGCAAGAGCCATATAGCGCTCGAACGGTTGTCGTTGCAGCGACCCGATGTGCTGATTGAACGACGCTTCGGTGAACAGCTCGCAAACCTGCATCACCATACTGCCGAACGGTTCGGCTGGTTTCGCGACAACACAATCGGACTGACACCGCAGATCAACTCGCGGTCGGATGACTGGCCATCATTTTTTCGAAAGCGCCGACTTCAATACCAACTCGACCGCGCTGTTGCGAATGGCTTCTCCGACGAGCTGGCCGAGCCAGGGTCGCGCCTCGTCGAACGATCGGCCGACCTCTTCGCCGGCTACGAGCCGGTCGCGTCACTTCTGCACGGTGATCTATGGGGTGGCAACTGGGGTTGCGCAGACGCTGAGCCGGTGACATTCGACCCGGCGGTTTACTACGGTGACCGTGAAACTGATATTGCGATGACGAAGTTGTTTGGCGGCTTCGGCCCTGCGTTCTATGAAGCGTACGAAGCGAGTTGGCCACTGGAGCCGGGGCACGAGCAACGGCTTAAGCTGTACCAGATTTACCATGTGCTGAATCACCTGAACATCTTCGGCCGCTCCTACCTTGGTCAGGCGAAACAACTGATCACCGAGCTGCTTTAGCACACGGTCCGCGGCTCAGTACAGCGCACGGCCGTCCGCCGGTCGCGTCGGTTATGTTGGAAACTCGCTCAGGTCGTCCGACTCGTCGACTTCGTAAGTCTCGCCGAGAAAATCTTCATCGAACATGTACAGCATCGTGCCTTCAGGGGCCTTTAGTGTGACAAACGCGCCCTCGAAACCCGGAAAGGTCTCCTGTACGAAGCCGTGTTTTTCGATAAGGTGCACGAGTGCATCCTTGTCGTGACACTTGAAGCACAGCGATGGCCCGCTTAGTGCGATGCTCTCGGAAAGTCCGACGGGTATGCTGCCAGCATCAAATCGCATATGTACCGTTGGTTCTTCGCGCATGCGCAATAGCGACGGTGCGACCGACGCCCAGAGCCTTGCCGTGCGAACGGCATCACGAACCGGTAACGACAATTCAAAAAAATTGCCACAGGCGGAGTCGCTATCGAATTCGTCGCCACCGGAAAACGTCCTTGCTTCGACCATCGTTAGCTGATGGCCGTCCCGATCGGTAAAACCAAGCTGATTGAATTCGTCTTCATT
The DNA here is from genome assembly GCA_964439125.1 of uncultured Woeseiaceae bacterium. Lineage (GTDB taxonomy): Bacteria > Pseudomonadota > Gammaproteobacteria > Steroidobacterales > Woeseiaceae > UBA1847. The sequence goes on from CAYTNO010000021.1 coordinate 7,074, forward strand.
CAGGTGCATTACATTAAAGTCGAAACCATGGTCGGACATTGAGCGCACACGCTTTGCGAGATCCGCTTGTACAAACGTTACTGCTGGTGCGTGGAAATCCCTGTCGTGCAAGCCGATACTGAGAGAACCGTCGCTGACTACCGCATACTTGTGTGACCAGACATCACCAATTTCGAGTTCCGCAAAGCCAAGCATTTTATAAAAACCCAACGACTCGAGGATGTCGGGTGTTTGCACGCTGAACTCGAGAAATCGGCCGAGGCTGCTCATTGCGAAGCGCCTAAAGCCAGCGCGCGGCTTCGCGACCGGTCTCGTTCGTGTGCATCGTCGCTTGCGCTCCAGTCTGTTGACGACTCTGGCCAACCACCGGCGTGTTTCTCGATAAGGCGTACAAGAAACTCGACATGATCATCGCGCGCGTTAAGCGCCGGAATGTAGTTTAAAGAATCGCCGCCCGCCGCCTTGAAGAAGCCGGAATTTTGCATTGCGATTTCCTCCAGCGTCTCGAGACAGTCCGCCGCGAAACCGGGGCAAACAACGTCCAACCGTTTGACGCCGCTTTCTGCAAGCTTGATGACGCTTTCATCAGTGTAGGGTCGTAACCACTCGGCGCGGCCAACACGAGATTGAAACGTAATAATCCATTCATCGTCCCCGAGATCCAACGACTCTGCGATCAGACGAGCTGTCTTCTGGCACTGACAGTGATACGGGTCACCGCTCTCGAGCGTGGCTTTGGGTACACCATGAAACGAGAAAAGAAGCTTGTCGCCACGGCCATTTTGTTCCCAGTAATCACGAATGTTCTGCGCTTGTGCGGCGATATAACCGCGCGCGTCATGATAGTGGTTGATGAAGCGGAACTCTGGTACCCAGCGGCGCCGACTCAAGGCGCTGGTAACCGCTTCGAATACAGAAGCCGTGGTCGTACCGGAGTATTGCGGATACAGGGGCAGGCAGACGATGCGACGCGAACCTTTTTCGTACAGTCGGCTCAGTGCAGCATCAATTGAAGGTTCGCCATAAGACATGCCCAGCTCGACGTTGACCGCAGCTGAGTAGCGTGTTCCAAGATGCTGTCCGACAGATGTCGTGATGTCCTGCGAATGAATCATCAACGGCGAGCCGTCGTCCGTCCAGACTTTCTGATATGCCTCGGCAGAGCGAGCGGGTCTAAAGCGCAAAATGTAGCCATGCAGAATAAGCCACCACAAAGGTCGGGGCACTTCGATGACGCGCGGATCCCAGAGGAACTGCTTCAGATAGCGACGCACCGCTGCAGGCGTTGGCTCATCAGGCGTGCCCAGATTGACGAGCAGAACCCCCAGAGATTCTGGCAGCCCGTGTTCGTGCTTTGCAGAGGGTTGGAATATCGGCATAAATCCGCTTACCGAGGTGATTTCGCGCAACACTAAACCAAAGGCGGTTCCTGTACCAGCGACTAACGCTATAATTCAGGGCTCTGACATCAGTTTGCGACGTGATGAGCCAATGAACTTTAGCCCTCAGGAAGAACAATCAACGCCTGCTTTGTGGACGCTCATCCGCGACATAGGCGTGCTGCAAGTCAAACTTATTATCGACGGCCTTCGCGATCTGGTGCTGGTCCCCGCGTCCCTGGTGGTTGGTATTGTCAGCCTCGCGAAAACGAAGAACGGACAACCAGGCACGGAATTTTACAAGCTGGTTAGCATCGGCAAGCAAAGCGAGCAGTGGATAAACTTGTTTGGAGCCGTTGATAACGCGCCGCCGGAAGTCGTTGAGACGATGCCATTCGGTAATGGCGACATCGATGAGATCGTCTCGCGCGTAGAGACTTTTGTTGTCGACGAATATAAGCGCGGTGGCGTTACCGCTCAGGCCAAAACGCGTATCGATAAAGCCCTCGCCGCGATACAGCGAGGTTCTAAGGGGGGCGGTTCGGCACCGGAGTAGCCTTACCTAAGCGGCTTCCATTATCGCTGAAACGCCCATTCCACCGGCGGTGCAAATAGAAATCAAGCCGCGGCCAGAACCTTTTTCAGAAAGCAGCTTCGCCATTGTGCCAACGATGCGCGCACCGGTCGCAGCGAACGGATGACCCATCGCGAGGCTGCCACCCTTGACGTTGATTTTTGCCAGATCAACAGGACCCATAGCTTTATTGCGACCGAGGCGTTCACGACAGAATTTTTCAGACTGCCAGGCCTTTAGCGTTGCGATGGTTTGCGCGGCGAAGGCCTCGTGGATTTCGTAGAAGTCGAAATCCTGCAGATTCAGTTTGGCCGTCTTTAGCATTTCGGAGACCGCGTACGCGGGGGCCATCAACAGCCCTTCGTCGTTAACAAAGTTAATGGCGGCCGTTTGCGTGAACGTCAGGTAGGCAGCAATCGGCAGGTTCTTGAGTTGCGCCCATTCTTCGGAGGCCAGCAGCACCGCGGCGGCGCCGTCAGTCAAAGGCGTGCTATTGCCGGCCGTCATTGTGCCCTCCGCGCTTTTGTCAAAAACGGGCTTTAGTGACGACAGTTTTTCGAAAGTCGTGTCGCGACGAATGTTGTTGTCTTCTTCACAATCCAGAAACGGCACGACAAGGTCGTCGTACCAGCCGGCGTCGAAAGCGGCGGCCGCTTTCATATGGCTGGCAAGTGCCAGTTGATCCTGGTGTTCGCGAGGGATGTCCCATTCCTTGGCCGTGATTTCGGTGCTCTGCCCCATTGAAAGGCCGGTACGGGGTTCGTTGACACCCGGAAACTCCGGTTTGAAATGGGAGGGACGCAGGCGAAACCACGGCAGTATGCGTTCCGGTAAAGACCTGGCGCGAAACACCTCCATCATGATCGAACGATAGGAGTCCGGGTAGACGATCGGTGCGTCGCTGATTGTGTCGGTACCGCCGGCGATGCCCGATTCGATCTGCCCAAGGGCGATCTTGTTGCCGATTAGCGCACAGGCCTCGAGGCTGGTGCCGCAAGCGCGCTGCAGGTCGATGCCAGGCGTGCGTGGCGACAGACCGCATTCAATGACGGATTCTCTCGCCAGATTGAAGTCTCGCGAATGCTTGACGACGGCTCCGAGCGCGACGTCGCCAAGCGTTTGTCCCTTAAGGTCGAACTTATTGATCAGGCCGCCAAGAGCTGCCGTCATCAAGTCCTGGTTCGAACAATCGCGATAGATCGAGTGCGATCGGCAAAACGGAATGCGTGAGCCGCCAATTACGGCAACTCGAATTGATTGACCATCGTGCAGCATTTTTATCTCCGTGTAGGTGCCTGACCCGTATGTTCGCCCGCGATTTTACACCAACTGGATGCGGAAGCCGCATAAAACCCGATCAGCGCAGCCTGAAAGAACGCCAAAACGGCTGAATACAAAAAGCAGGAGGGATAGCGGCCGCGAATGAGTTACATTTGCGGCATGTGGAGATCCGGAAATTGGCGAGAAGAATTGCGTGGCCTGCTGGGGGTCGCCTGGCCGCTAATCGTCAATAATTTGTCGATCGCCGGCATTCATACTGCAGATGCGATGATGGCGGGGCGCCTGGGTGCCGAATCGCTGGCGGCGGTTGCTGTTGGCGGCAGCGTCTGGTTTTTCGGTTTCGCATTTGCCATGGGAACATTGATGGCAATTTCACCAATCGCTGCCAGGCACTACGGTGCCGGTAATCCGGAGCTGATCGGTCGCTATACTCGCCAGGGCATTTATCTGGCAATTTTTATTGGGCTGGTGGTCCTGTTTGTCGGCAGCCGCCTGGTTGGGCCCGCGCTTGCTCTGGTCGGTATTGATCCTGAGTTTCGTCAGCTGACCACGGACTATGTGCATGCGCTCATTCTTGGTGCGCCGGCGATCTTCATTTTTCTTGCGCTAAGATTTACGAACGAGGGCATCGGCGTAACGAAACCGATCATGTACGCGTCAGTTCTTTCGCTCGTCGCCAACATTTTTCTGAACTACGTCCTCATGTTCGGTCACTTCGGCGCACCAGCTTTGGGCGTGGTTGGTTGTGGCTATGCCAGCGCTATCACAATGTGGCTGATCATGATCGCGCTTGCCGTCTACATGATGAAGAGCCCGACCTACCGGCCACTAAAAATATTCGCTCGCGTCGGCCGGCTACGCCTTGGCGCATTGAAAGAAATACTAATGCTTGGCGTGCCGATCGCAATCACCATTACGGCTGAAGCGGGTTTGTTCAACGCTGTATCCGTACTGATGGGTACGCGTGGCGCGTCGATCGCCGCCGCACACCTGGTTGCAATCAATTTTGCGATGACAGCATTTATGATTCCACTCGCCCTGAGCTCGGCGATTACTATCCGCGTAGGTCACGCGCTCGGTGCCGGCAACGCTCGAGCGGCACGCTTCAGTGGTGCTTTCGGAATTCTGGTCTGTGCGGCATTCATGAGTTGCTCGGCGACAGCCATGCTGTTCTTTCGCGACACCGTCGTTGGTCTTTACACGAACGATCCAACCGTCACGAGTATCGCGACCACCTTGTTGTTGGCTGCCGCCATATTTCAGGTTGCGGATGGTGTGCAAATAGGTGCGGCAGGCGCCCTGCGCGGCTACAAGGACACGCGCTTCCCGATGGCGATCAATATATTCGCCTATTGGGTGCTTGCGTTTCCGTTGGCCTACATGGCTGCTGTTACCTACAAAGCGGCACCCGTATATACCTGGGGTGGCTTCATTGTCGGCCTGTCTGTCGCAGCCGTGCTGTTGAGCTGGAGGTACGCAGGTCTGTCGCGCGCGTACCTCCAGACCGAAAGAGCTGCCTAGACGCCGGGCTTGATGTTTGCGTTGAGGCGGAACAGATTCGCCGGGTCGAACTTGTTTTTCAACTCAACGAGTCTTGGATAGTTCTCGCCGTAGTTGCCCCAGGTCTTCTTCTCGTCATCGTCGTTGAGGTT
>CAYTNO010000022.1:0-11889 GCA_964439125.1 uncultured Woeseiaceae bacterium
AATCCGGTCACGGCACCCTACGGTGAGGCGGCAAAAGAATACCTGCAAGCCGCCGGGCTTTGGCAGGAGGTTCAGCCACAACTCGTTTACGGCGAGAACATCGCCCAGACACTGCACTTCGTCGTGTCGGGCGGTGCCAACTTTGGCCTGATAGCGCGCTCGCAAGCGATCGACAAGCGTTTGCCGGATGCCGCATGCAGTCAACTGATACCTCAGGAAATGCACGCGCCGCTGGAGCAACAGGCAATACTTTTGCGTCGCGGCGAGAAGAACAGCGCTGCTGCTGAATTTCTCGCGTTTGTTGCCGGCCCGGTTGGCCGGCAAACAATTGAAGAGCACGGCTATTCGGTGGTGCAGTGAGCGCCGACAGTCTTTTGGCACCACTAGCGCTGTCGTTTCAGCTGGCGGCCATCACCACGGTGATACTGATCGTCATCAGCACGCCTATCGCGTGGTGGTTGGCGCGAACGTCTTCGCGGCTGAAACCTTTCGTGCAGACAACTGTGGCGTTACCCATTGTTTTGCCACCGACTGTCATGGGCTTTTATTTACTGATTCTGCTTGGGCCTGGCGGTGCTATCGGCGGCTGGTGGGTTGAGCTGACCGGTAGCGCGCTCACGTTTTCATTCGCGGGTCTTGTTATCGCATCGTGTTTATACAGTCTGCCGTTCGCGGTTCAGCCACTGGTTAATGCGTTCGAGTCTTTGGGAAATCGAAACCTCGAGGCAGCCTGGACCCTCGGCGCCAGTCGTCTCGATGCGTTCTTCTCGGTTGCCGTGCCGCTATCGCTGCGCGGTTACCTGGGCGCTATCGTATTGAGTTTCGCACACACGCTCGGTGAGTTCGGTGTCGTGCTCATGGTGGGCGGCAACATCCCGGGTGAAACACGCGTCATATCAATCGCGATTTATGATCAGGTCGAGTCACTTAATTACTCGGCGGCACATCAGCTCTCGGCAACGTTGCTCGTGATCGCGTTCGCGGTGCTGTTGATGATGTTCGTAGCGAATCGGCGTTGGCACAGGCGATGAACGCGGACAGCAGCATTCAACTCGCTTACGCGTTGCAGCGTGATGACTTCTGCCTGGACGTCAAACTCGATCTGCCGCTGCGCGGCATTACCGGCGTATTTGGTCAGTCGGGTGCCGGAAAGACAACTCTTCTACGCTGCATTGCTGGTCTTGAGCGACCGGAGGCGGGCAGGCTGGTGGTTGCCGGTGAGCTCTGGCAAGACGGTTTCGAGAAAGTCTGGCGCGCGGTTCACAAACGAAATATTGGCTATGTTTTTCAGGAACCACGTTTGTTTGACCATCTCGACGTGCGCGGCAATATTGACTACGGCATGCGGCGCAGTGAACACGACAACGGTACCGACGCAGATCATGTCATTGACCTGTTGGGTCTGGAGAAACTGCTAGCGCGCAAGCCCGATGCGCTGTCCGGTGGCGAGGCCCAACGTGTCGCAATCGCAAGGGCGTTGCTTCGTGCGCCGCGTTTTGTGTTGATGGATGAACCTCTCGCGTCGCTCGACCAGGTGCGAAAAGACGAGATTTTTCCGTTTCTGGAACGACTGCATGCTGAGTCCGATGTACCAATCATTTATGTCAGCCATAACCTCGATGAGATCTGCAGACTCTGTGATCATCTCGTTGTTCTCGACGCTGGCAGTGTTGTTGCGGACGGCGACTTGCAAAGCGTCCTGGTTCGAACCGACTTGCCGGTTCTCACGGGGTCGGACGCCGGATCGGTTATACAGGGCAGCGTCGAGTCCTACGATCAGCAAGACGATCTGTCGCTGATTCGTTTCTCCGGTGGGACACTTTGGGTGCTTGGCAGGCCCGGGTCGGAAGGCGCCACTGTGCGCGCGAGAATCAAGGCCAACGATGTCAGTTTGTGCCGCACCCGACCTGAGAAAAGTACCATTCTCAATATCTTGCCGGCCACAATCGAAGCGATACAGGACGATCCGGGGCCATCGGTTCTCGTGCGGCTCATTATTGGTACCGACAGAGTTATCGCCCGTGTTACCAGGCGTTCTGCTCGGGGACTTGCTCTTAAAAAAGGTGATGAACTATTCGTCCAGATTAAGTCCGTCGTGGTACGACATCAGTCGGACAAGTCAAAGGAAGAGTGACAGCAACAGGAGTCGAGGCCGGACCGTCAGGTTCACATTGGGGAGCTTCGCATGGTAGAACCTGCGTCTGACTAATCAGGGAAGGTTCTATGGCGAAGCTGCTTGTCTACTACGCGCATCCGGGTCACAAGCACTCGCATGCCAACAAGGCGATGGTCGCAGAGGCGCAAAAGGTCGACGGCATTACGTTCGTCGACCTCTACGCCGAATATCCGCGATTCGAGATTAACGTCGATCGTGAACAGCAACGGCTGCTTGACCACGACGTGATCCTGTTCCAGTTCCCGATGTTCTGGTACTCAACGCCATCGCTGATAAAGGAATGGCAGGATCTCGTCCTTGAACACGGTTTTGCCTACGGCGCCGGTGGCGACAAACTCGCGGGCAAGTGCATGATGCTGGCGGTTACGGCTGCGGGGCCGCAAGACGCTTACGCACAACAGGGCTATCAAAAGTATCCGATTCGTACGTTCCTGACGCCGCTCGAACAGACCGCCAGGTTGTGCCACATGGAATTCTCGGCACCCTATGTTCTCTATGGGTCGCTGCGGGCATCGCGAGAAGGCCTGTTGGAACCGCATGTGAGAGGTTACCGGAAGCTGCTGGAGGCGGTTCGCGACAACCGCTATGACATGGAAGCCGCAGTTCACGGTGAAGTCGTGAGTTGTGTTGATTTGCCACTTCTTGCGGAGGCCTGATCATGGCTGAGATTCTGTTGCTCGCCTTTTTATTCCTGATCGCGGGTGTTATTGCCGTGCCGATCGCGTCACGTCTTGGACTTGGCTCGGTGCTCGGCTACCTGCTTGCCGGTATCGCCATCAGTCCGCTGCTAAAGCAGTTGCATGTCGATGTGGTCAGCATCCAGCACTTCGCCGAGTTCGGCGTCGTCATGATGCTGTTCCTGGTTGGGCTGGAGCTCGAGCCGCGCCTGTTGTGGAGGATGCGGAACAAGTTGCTTGGCCTGGGTGGTCTGCAGGTCGGCGTCACCGTAGCGGTTGTTATGGGTGTTGCGATGGCGATGGGGCAGCCGTGGAGTGTCGCAATGGCCATCGGCATGGTGTTCGCGCTCTCGTCGACAGCAATCGTGCTGCAAACGCTGAACGAAAAAGGCCTGATGAAAGGTGACGGCGGACAGTCGAGCTTTTCGGTATTGCTGTTCCAGGATATCGCCGTCATCCCGATGCTGGTGTTCATTCCGCTGCTGGCGCTGCCTGAGCTTGCAGAGCTGTCGCAACATGCAACGGATGACAGTCACGCTTCGGGTATGAGCTTTGTGGATAACCTCGCCGCGTGGCAACAGGTGCTGGTTACGATCGCCGCCATCGCAGCCGTCGTTATTGGCGGTAGCTACCTGACGCGACCCATCTTTCGTTTTATTGCCATGGCGAGGTTGCGGGAGCTGTTTACGGCGGTTGCGCTGATGATGGTCGTGGGCATTGCGTTACTAATGACGCTGGTCGGATTGTCGCCAGCGCTCGGAACGTTCCTTGCCGGCGTTGTGCTCGCCAACAGCGAGTATCGACATGAATTAGAGAGCGATGTTGATCCATTCAAGGGTCTGCTGCTTGGCTTGTTCTTTATTACTGTCGGCGCGGCCATCAACTTCGATCTGTTGTTCGAGAACTTCGGCCAGGTTGTCGGCATGACACTCGGCTTGATGTTGCTCAAGTCCCTGGTTCTGCTAATGCTGGCCTACGCGTTCAAAATCACGAACGCCAATCGCTGGTTGTTTTCGCTCGGACTTGCCCAGGCCGGCGAATTCGGTTTTGTGCTGCTCGCGTTTACGGTTGCCAACTCCGTCATTCCAGTTGCGCTCGCCGAGCAACTGTTACTTGTCGTGGCGCTGTCCATGCTCCTTACGCCTGCTCTGTTCATCCTGTATGACAAAGTAATCGCCCCTCGCTACGCAGGAGCGCAGGCTGCGGATCCCGATGAAATCGACGAAGAGGGCAGCATCATTATCGCGGGCGTCGGCCGATTCGGCGGCGTCATTAACAGGGTTCTGCTATCTGCCGGTTACAAGACCGTCGTTCTCGACTATAACTCGGAGCATCTGGAGCGCCTGCGAGCATTCGACATCAAGGTGTTCTTCGGCGACGCAACGCGACCTGACTTGCTGCATGCGGCAGGTATCGACAATGCGAGAATGCTGATTATTGCAATCGACGATGGTGAACAAGCCACTGAGCTGGTTCGTTACGTCGTCAAGCATTACCCGCATATCTATATCGTCGCGCGCGCTGTTGACCGTCACCACGTTTACGAGCTTTGGGCCGCCGGTTGTCGCGACATCATTCGAGAGCACTTCGATAGCTCGGTGCGCGCCGCGCGATCGGCGCTGGAGGCGCTTGGCCACCATCCTTATGACGCGGAACGGCAGACGCGCGGTTACGTAGAGAATGACAAGATCGCTATGCGCGAACTTGCCGGCTTATACGATCCCGATATTCCGGTTCACGAGAACACCGAGTACGTCGAGATGTCCAAGGCGTTTCTCGCGAGTCATGAAGGTGCCATGCAAGGCAGCAGCAAAAACTTCGGCAGCCGCGCCGAACGCGGCTGGATTCCGCCGACTCTCGACGACGAGGCTGCCGCGATCGCCGACAATGCTGCGGAAGGCGGTGCATCTGACAGCTGATGCCCCGGTTTTGAACGTCAGCTACAGGTTGCCAAGGAACTCCAGGTAGTGCGCGGCCGTCTCTTGCGGGCGCTCGAGCATCGGGATATGCCCTGTGTCCTGCATGATCACGATCTTCGCCTGCGGCAGTAACGGCCGCATGACATCGATCGAGCTGACGTCGAGCACGCGGTCGAATTCGCCCCAGATAATCAGGACGGGTTGCCTGATATCGGCGAGTATCGGTTCGAGGCTGACAGCACGCTCATCTTTGTATCTGTCGAAAAACCGACGGTTAAAGGCCGAGTTCTCAAAAGACTGCTGCGCGAGAACGCCTTTGGCCGGCCATGGCACGAATGGTTGCTTGTAGGAAACAAACCCGAGCAGTCTGTCAAAGTCTTCGGCTGAGCTGGCGAGCAGTGGGTTTTCACCGCGTTCGAGCGCCAGCTGCATCTCCGACGCGTTTGGCGAGGTGATCCCGGCATTGTCGATGAGCAAGAGTGATTCTATCTGCGAGGGATGTCGGTACGCATAAAAGGCGGCTGTATGTCCGCCCATGGAGTTGCCACCAAGGTGAAAATTATCGAGCTTCAGTGCCGCGGCAAAACCATGCAGCCAGTCGCTCTGCGCGGACAATGAGTAATCCCGATCGAGGCGCCGCGCTGTTTCGCCGAAACCGGGCAGATCCGGCGCAATGACGCGGTACTGGTCAGTCAGTTTTTTCGAAAAACGCGTCCAGTTATCCTTGTCAGCGCCGAAACCATGCAGTAGCAAGACAACAGGAGCATCCGTGAGCTCGCCGTCGAGGTAGTACCAGGTTTCGCCGTCTATCACGACCGATTTGTGTTCGAGGCCGCTGCGGAATCGCTCGATCGCGAAGGCGGCTCGGGTCGCGTCCTCCGGGAATGCCGCGATCAAGCCAACGAGACAAGCAACACATAGTGTTAAGAAAATCGCTACTTTTTTCATGTGAAATCCGTAAGTCTGACGGCGAGGCACGCCCGACAGAGAATATTATCGAGGCGTCAGCTTCAAGAGGCGCCCATCGGCTTTGTCCTCCAGCAGCCAGATAGCACCATTGGGTCCTTGCTTGACCGCCCGAATGCGCTTGCCCATCGGGAACCGTTCGGCCTCGCTGGCATTCTCACCGTCGAACTCGATACGAACGAGCGCCTCTGATGACAGTGCGGCTATGAAACCGTCACCCTGCCAATCGGGAAACGTGTCGTCGGAATAAATCATGAAACCGCCCGGCGAGATAACCGGCGTCCACCACACCTTCGGTGCCTCGAATTCGGGTCGCGTGTCATGGTCGGGAATGTCTATGCCGCTGTAGTGCCGGCCGTTCGAAACGATCGGATAACCGTAGTTGCTGCCGGGCAACACGCGATTGAGTTCGTCTCCGCCGCGCGGGCCCATCTCGATGTTCCAGAGCTGTCCCTCAGCGTCAAAAGCCAGGCCAAGCGGGTTTCTGTGGCCAAGCGACCAGATCTGTGCGGTGATGCCGCCACGCTCGGCAAACGGATTGTCTTGCGGAACGGAACCATCATCGTTGAGACGCAGAATCTTGCCGAGATTGCCGCCCATCTCCTGTGCCGGATCGAATTTCTGTCGTTCACCCGACGAGATAAACAAATAGCCGTCCTCCGAGAACAGCAGTCGATGTCCATAGTGGCCTCGGCCGGAGACCTTGGGGCTCTGGCGCCAAATCACATCAACGTCGCTGAGCGCCTCTTTCCCCGCTTCGAGACTAAGGGTCGCGCTGACCGCGACGGCACCTCGGGTGTCGTCGTCGCCCGCTTCAACATAACTCAGGTAAACGCGATTGTTGTCGGCAAAATCGGGGTGCAAAGCGACATCACCGAGGCCGCCCTGGCCGCCATAATCAACCGTCGGTGCGCCGCTCACCGGAATGGCGCTGCCGTCGTCCGGCGATACCACGAGCAGACGTCCTTGCTTCTCCGTAACCAGCAAGCGGCCGTCGGGAAGAAACGCCATCGCCCAGGGCTCGTTAAATTCCGCAAGAGCCTTGACCTGGAAGGGGTTGTTGCTGGTGTCGCTCGCACAGGCTGATGTCACGACAAAGAGTACGGCTATCAGTATCCGGAACATGGGATTTCCCTCGATTTCCAGACCAGATGGTATCTCGTTTGCGGAAGCGTCGTCGATATCCGCAGCTTGATGTTGAAGAGCTCTAACGCGGCAAGAATGCTAACAGCCCTGCGCGCATATACGTGAAAACCGACGTGCAATTCGTACAACTAAGCGGTGTGTTAACTGTGCGTCTTGGTAGTATCTCAACGCCTGATCGTGCGGGGGGCGGGGTCGGGCGCTGGAGTGCAAAATGGCAATCGAAACAAAGACCCTCAATCGCTGGCTCGTCGTCGTCGGCGCCATACTTATACAACTGGCACTTGGTGCTATTTATGCCTGGTCCGTCTTCACCGCGAGATTGACTGTCACGGCCGGCATCTATGCTTTTACCGCGAGTCAAACGGCCTGGGTGTTCTCTGCTGCCCTCGCCACATTCGCGATCGTTATGGTTCTCGCGGGTCGTATTTTGCCCCTTGTGGGTCCACGTTTGCTTTCGATTGCCGGCGGCCTGCTGCTCGGTGCGGGCTACATTACTGGTGGCTTGTTCGGTGACAGCTTCTGGGTACAGTTGACCTGCCTCGGCGTCCTCAGCGGTGCCGGCATCGGTCTTGCCTACGTTGTGCCAATCGCCGTCTGCGTTAAGTGGTTTCCGGACAAGAAAGGCCTGATAACCGGACTTGCAGTGGCCGGCTTCGGTTTCGGTGCAACGATTTGGGTCAAACTCGCAGGTTCATGGTTCGGCGGCCTGCTCAATACGACCAGCGTCTTTGGTTTGCCTGGAGTGCAGAGCGTCTTCGTAATCTATGGAATTGCGTTAGCCGTTTTGGTGCTTCTCGGTAGTGTCGTGATGGTAAATCCGCCCGCCGGGTATCAGCCTGCCGGCTGGACGCCGCCAACTTCCGACAACGGCGATCATGAGGGCGCCGTGGAATTCCGTGCAAGAGAGATGCTGCGCACACCACAGTTTTACATGCTCTGGACCGTATTCATGTTTGCCGGCATCGCAGGACTCATGGTGATCTACAGCATCAAGCTCTTCGGCATAGATGCGCTGGAACAAAATGGCGTCATCGGGGCCGGTGCAATTACCGGTACCGCTATGGCCTGGTACGCGATCTTCAACGGCCTTGGCCGTATCGCATGGGGCAGCATTTCCGACAGAATTGGCCGCAAGCAGACAATCATATTGATGGCGATCCTGCAGGGCGTCACCATGTTGTCGACTTACCACGTGTTCATTCACTTCGGCCTCGAGTATGGTTTTGTCGTGGCGGCCGCGTTGATCGGCTTCAATTATGGCGGCAGTTTCGCGCTATTCCCGGCAATCACTGCGGACTACTTTGGCAACAAGAACGTTGGCAGCAACTACGGTTGGATGTTCACGGCCTATGGAATTGCAGGGCTCGCCGGACCGCTACTGGCAGGTTACTTCAAGGATGCGGCGCAGGGAGCATCTCAGCCGGCTGTCTGGATGGCTCCGTTCATCATCGCCGGTGTGGTTTGCCTGTTGGGCGCTGTCATCATGATCTTCACTACCCGGCCGCGCGTTCCATCAAATATCAATCCTCGATCGGGCGCAGTTGCTGCTAACGCGTAAGCTCAGCCAACAACTTGCCGCAAGCGAAGTATTGGTTGACGGCACAGTATTGACGGCCGGATACGAGTAACGCCCGGCAAGAGCGCATGGCTATTGCGCCTCTACGTCAGATACGTCACAGAATTACCGATCCTCGGATGATAGTCTCGCTTTGTCATAATGCAATTCTGTTCCTTCTTAATGGCAAATTCGGTACACACAATTCCTTTCCGCCGTGATATTCAGGGCCTCAGGGCCGTTGCGATAGCACTCGTCGTGCTCGCTCATGCCCACGTGCCCGGATTTGCGGGCGGATTCGCAGGTGTCGATGTGTTCTTCGTGGTCGCGTCTAATCTGGAGATTACGGCGACTCACGGAACTGCAAGATGAACATCGACAGGTCGACTGTCGTCACGCTGGCAATTCTCGCCGTTGTCTCGATCCTGACGGTGGTCACGTATCTCCCCGGTCTGTCGGGGCCGTTCGTGCTGGATGACCTGCCTCAGCTCGAACCCCTGGTCCAGCAAAGCGCGCACTATCCAGCAGAGCTTTTCGACAACTACATTTTCAGCACCAGCGGGCCAACCGGCAGGCCCGTGGCGATGGCCACTTTCGTTGCCAACGCCGTCACACATGGACCAGATATCTGGTGGTGGAAGTACACCAATCTCATGTTGCATCTGATTAGTGGGCTGCTGGTCTGCTGGGTGACGGCGCTGCTGTTGCAGGCGTTGCCAAAGAAGACGGGTGTCGATCCATGGATAGCCGGAGTTGTAATCGGCGGACTATGGCTGCTGCATCCGATTCAGGTCAGCACGGTGTTGTATACCGTACAGCGTATGACCGAATTATCGACCCTTTTTGTCATTGCGGGGCTCGTCTGTTACGTGAAGGGCCGGCTTCTTCATGATCGATCAGCTCTCTCAGGCTGGATGTTGATCGGCGTCGGCTTCTTTGTGTTCTATCCGTTGGGTGTCTTTAGCAAAGAAAACGCACTGGTCTATCCTGTCTATTGTTCGTTAGTTGAGCTGATCGTCTTTCAGTTTAGCGGTTCGCTCCAGGTAAAACGACAGGTCAAAATCTTTCACGGTGTACTTCTCACAGGTTACGTTTTGGCTGCTGTTCTTGTTCTTGCAAATTTTTCGAGCATTGTACTGGAGAGCTACGCAACTCGTGATTTCACGCTAGGCGAGCGCGTGCTGACTCAGTTTCGCGTGGTAGTGACGTACTTGTCACAAATTCTTTTACCCACGCAGCGCAGCATGGGTTTCTTTCATGACGACATTGCTGTTTCTACTGGCCTGTTTTCCCCTGCTACCACGCTGATTTCGGCCTTGCTCGTGATGACCCTGGTTGTAAGTGGTTTCATTTTTCGCCGCAAGTTACCGCTCTTCGCGTTCGGCGTCCTGTTTTTCTTCGCGTCGCACGTGGTCGAGTCATCTGTTCTCGGGTTGGAGCTGATGTTCGAACACCGAAATTACACAGGTAGTTTCGGCATTCTCATTGCGGCCCTGGCGATAGCACTGCACGCGAAGGAGTATCTCCGGATTGCGGTCGTCGTCGCCGTGATAAGCCTTTTGGGATTCAGTTTCCTGACTTGGCAACGATCGCTTACCTGGTCCTCGCCGGAATCGTTGTATCAGTATGCGCACATCGCACATCCGGATTCCCCGCGCGTGAATCTCGTTTATGCGAATGTATATGCAGCTGCCGGTGACTTTGTTCGTGCCCGCGAGTTTTTGGCAAGAGTCAAGCCAGGTCTTGGTGCTGAATTACACGGCCTGTTTCTTGATTGTCTCGAGCACAAGCGTGTTGATGAAAGTGCTCTGGACCAGATTGCTTCGTTTGAGGGCGGTGTTCTCGATGGCCACGCAACATCGAGCGCAGATGCGCTTGTGCAAGAGGTAATAGGTGGACGATGCAGCGCACCGAGGCAGTCACTCGTCGAAGCTCTTGGGTTCTTATCGATGTCGCGAAGTCGTTCTGTAGTCGATAGGGAATCTGTCTTGTTCACGAAGGCGAAGTTGCTCGAATCGATGAGCGATATCGACGCAGCGGTAGAGCAGTATGTCGCAGCTCAGGGCTTGTCGAAAAACGATGCACTGCCTTCGTATCTCGCTGCGGACACCTTGGCCAGGTCCGGTCGGCTCACCGAAGCGCGCGACCTGCTAAAGAAAGCGCATGAATTGGAGAAGAGCACAAGAATTCAGCGAAAGGACGCGGCGCAGCGCGTTTATACAGGTCTTGCCCAGATCTATGAGGCAGGCGAAAAATACGATGAGGCTTTAGACGTCTATGCCGAAGCGACGACGTCGATGCCGGGACGAGTGCTGTTCCGCATCAATGCAGCAGAGATCTTGCTGCGTCTGCAACGGTATGATGAAGTGAGCCAAATTCTGGCAGATGTTCGCGGCCAAAACTTTGTGGATATGGATCAGTACACGTATGCGTTACAGCAAATATCAACAAAGCTGTCGCGACTTGAGCAATAGAGATATTGAGTGATGGGTGACAACAAATTTAGTGACAAAAATGCATTTCTTCTCGCAGTCGTACCGTGCCTGAATGAAGAGCAGACCATCGGCGAGGTCGTAGCAAACATCCCGCGCAGTATGGATGGCGTCGGCAGGGTCGAGATACTTGTATTTGACGACGGTTCGAGCGACGCCACTGCGGAGCGCGCCAGGGAGGCGGGTGCAGAGGTTGTCAGTCACGCGACGAACCAGGGTCTCGGCGCTACTTTTCGCGATGCGGTTGGTATCGCAATTGCCAGAGGCGCCGACATCATGGTGCACATCGATGGCGATGGGCAGTTCGACCCGGCTGATATTCCCTTGTTAGTTGATCCGCTTATAAACGAACACGCCGATATGGTCACGGCGTCGCGGTTCTTGCAGAAAGACCTGATACCGGAAATGCCGTTGATCAAGCGTTGGGGTAACTACGGCGTCGCAGCGATCGTATGGCTGCTATCAGGCCAACGCTTCCGGGACGTTTCCTGTGGATTCCGCGCCTTCTCCAGGGAAACGCTGTTGCGCATGAATCTGTTCGGCAGTTTCACTTACACGCAGGAGTCCTTTCTCGACCTGATCTTCAAGAAGCTGACAATTCTTGAAGTACCTGTGAAAGTTCGCGGTGTCCGTGAATTCGGAAAGTCCCGAATGGCATCGAGTATTCCACGATACGCCTTCCGTTCGCTCAAGATCATGCTGCGGGCGTTCATATCGTACCGGCCGTTCAGGTTATTTTTCTCTATCGCGCTTGTCTGCTTCGTGATCGCCTTCGGTTTTCTCGGTTTCCTCGGTTGGCATTATCTTCAAACCGGCGCGTTCTCGCCTCATATATGGGCTGGTTTCGTCGGTGGTTCGTTCGGTTTTGTCGGGTTTACCACGTTGGTCACGGGCTTGATTGGTGACATGCTGGTGAGGATTCGAATGAACCAGGAAACGATGCTCTATTATTTGAAGC
>CAYTNO010000023.1:0-11803 GCA_964439125.1 uncultured Woeseiaceae bacterium
AGGGTTTTTGGCGGGCTCGGGTTAGAAATGGCCTCCTGGATAGACAGCGTCAACAGCAAGCCGACGCCCATGAACGCTGCCACCACTACGAACACGATATGCCAGGGCAGAAAGTCCGCGAGAATCAGTGCGAGCGAACCGGGAACGAGTCCCGCCAGGCGGTAGGCCTGTACATGGATGGCATTGCCGATGCCCAGCTCGATGTCGGGCAACAGCTCGCGGCGATACGCGTCCAGCACGATATCCTGGCTTGCACTGAAGAAAGCGACGGCTGCGGCCAGATAAGCCACCGTCCAGATAGACAGCGCCGGCTTGATAAAGCCCATCGCGGCGATGGACACCAACAGCGCCAGTTGCGTCAGCAGCATCCAGCCGCGGCGACGCCCGAGCAGCGGAAGCGTGTAACGATCGATTATGGGGGACCAGAGAAACTTCCACGTGTACGGGAAGCCAACCAGTGCAAAGAAACCGATTTCTGCCAGGCCAACGCCCTCAACTCGCAACCACGCAGGCACCAGCTGAATAAGAACGTACAGCGGCAGACCGGACGTAAACCCGGTAAAGACGCAGATCAGCATGCGCCGGTTAAGGATCGCCTCTTTATAGGACTGTCGCTGCATCGGCTGTACTTCGCTCAATCAGTCGTCGTGAACCCAATCGTAGTCCATGATCAGAGGTGCGTGATCGGAAAATCGTTCGTCTTTGTAGATTTCGGTGCGCAACACCTTGTCCTCGAGACCCTTTGACACGACATGGTAGTCGATGCGCCACCCGACGTTATTGTCCCAGGCGCGACCGCGGTTCGACCACCAGGTGTACTCGTGCGGCTCCTGGTCGATTGTTCGAAACGCGTCGACGTAACCGTATTCGCCAAAGACCTTGTCCAGCCAGGCGCGCTCTTCGGGCAAACAGCCGGAATTCTTTTGATTAGACTTCCAGTTTTTGATGTCTCCCTCTTTGTGCACGATATTCCAATCACCACAAATTACATATTCGGAGCGTTTGCGCCGCAATTTTCGCAGGTGCTCGGTGAACGAATCCATGCATCGGTACTTCGCGATTTGTCGCTCTTCTTTTGATGAGCCGGACGGCAGGTAGAGGGAGGCAATCGATATTCCGCCGAGCTGTACCTCGAGGTAGCGCCCCTCATCATCAAATTCCTGATCGCCATAACCCCGCACAACCTTCTTCGGCTTGTGCCGGGTGTAAATGGCGACACCGCTGTAACCCTTCTTGACCGCGTCCTCGTAGTAACAGTGATAGCCCGCCGGGGAGAAAACCTCATCGCCGAGTTGGTGCACCTGAGCCTTGGTTTCCTGAATGCAAACAACATCGGCGTCCTGTTTTTTTAACCACTCGAAGAAGCCCTTGCGGGCAGCCGCTCGAATACCATTCGCGTTCAGACTAATCACTCGAAACAATCTTTTCTCCCTGGAGATTGGCGTGTGTCATAATTCGACGCACCGATCGAAGGCGGCCATCATACTTTAGCTTCGCGACAAACAAACAACATGCAGGCCTATAAGAAAGAATTCATCGACCTGGCTCTTGAACTCGGCGTGCTCCGCTTTGGCGAGTTTCGATTGAAGTCAGGGCGTATCAGCCCGTACTTTTTTAACGCGGGCCTGTTCAACACCGGTTACGCCGCCGCAAGGGTTGGCCGATATTACGCGGCCGCCATTGCCAAGTCGGACATCAAATTCGACATGCTGTTTGGCCCCGCTTACAAGGGCATCCCGCTCGCAACCCTGACGGCCGCATCGCTGGCCGAGCAGCAGGACATCGACGTTCCGTACGCCTTCAATCGCAAAGAGGCGAAGGCACATGGAGAAGGCGGCAATATCGTCGGCGCACCTCTGGCTGGCCGGGTGTTAATTGTCGACGACGTGATAACTGCCGGAACCGCAGTCCGCGAGGCCTACCAGATTATTTCCGCTACTGGCGCACAGGTAGCCGGGCTCGTCATCTCCCTGGATCGCCAGGAGCGTGGCCAGGGCACCTTATCGGCGGTCCAGGAACTCAAACAATCCCTTGATATTCCGGTACTTAGCATCATCCGCCTCAATGACCTGGTCGATTCGCTTGAAGAGTCGGCGGAGTACGAACAATACCTGGAGCCCGTAATTGCCTACCGCAAAAAATATGGCATTTTTGCTTAAGCGTTTGAAACTATTGTGATTTGGCCAGATATTTACAGGAGCAGCGCATCGGATTAAGCTACAAAATCGCGAACCAGTCCCAAATTATTAATTGCCAAACATGGCATAATTTCGCTATGCGACTAATCGTCATTACCATTGCCTTGTGTTTTTTGGTGCCAATCGCATCTCAGGCGCAAGAGACCAGAACCTATCGTTGGGTAGACGACGAAGGCGTGGTGCACTTCGGCGACAGCATTCCGCCTGAGGCCGCGGAGAAGGAAAAGACGGTTCTCAACGAACACGGTGTCACGGTTGGTCGTCTCGAGGGCAGGAAAAGTCCTGAGCAGATTGAGGCCGAGCGCGTCGCAGCAGCGCTCAAGGTGCAAAAAGACTTACAGCATCGCGCCGACACGGCCTTGCTCGCAACCTACAATAACGTTGATGAAATCACGATGCATCGTGACCGGCGCATTGAGCTTTTTCAGGCACAGGCGCGCGTGACTGAGTTGTACCTGCGCAATCTGCGTCGTCGGCTGGCTACCCTGGAAGAAGATGCTCACCAGTTCAAGCCGTATAGTTCGGACCCCGCTGCCCCGACGATCGACGCCGATCTCGTTGCAGAGATCAAACACACCAAAGAGGCGATTGAGCGCCACGAAAAGAACCTGCTGAAGTACCAGTCGGACGAGCAGCAAATAAAAGAACGCTTCGAGGGCGATATCAACCGCTTTATGGCGCTAAAAGGCCTCGGCTAGGCTATTTGTGACTGCTCAGGCCGTGCCTGAGTGCCCAAAACCTCCTGCACCACGATCGCTGTTGTCGAATTCATCGACAAGCTTGAACTGCACCTGCTCCACGGGAACAAACACCATTTGCGCGATTCGCTCAGCGGGCTGTACCTCGTAGCTGCTCGAGCTGCGATTCCAGCAGGAAATGTAGACCTGCCCCTGATAGTCCGAATCGATAAGCCCGGTCAGGTTGCCGAGCACGAGACCATGTTTGTGCCCGAGGCCGGAGCGTGGCAACAGCACCGCGGCCAACGACGCGTCCGCAACGTGAATAGCGAGGCCGGTCGGTACGAGCACCGTTTCTCCAGGTGCAACCGTCAACGGCGCATCGATGCAGGCACGCATATCGAGACCCGCCGAACCATCGGTGGCGTAATGCGGTAGCGGGATCGAGTCCCCTACGCGGGGATCGAGGATTTTCAATTCAATGGATCGCATTGCTTTCCTTTTCGTAACGATTGGCAACGAGCTGAATAATCTGTCGAGCCAATTCAGTTTTGGCCGCTTTGGCATAGCCTTGCTCGCCGCCTTGCCAATAGACCTCGACCGAATTGTCGTCGCGATCAAAGCCACAGTCATCACCGACGCGATTCGCAACAATCATGTCGAGTTTCTTGTTCTTGAGTTTGCCTAATGCGTAGCCGCGAACGTTCTCGGTTTCCGCGGCAAAACCCACGGTGAACGGAGCTGCGTCCAGAGACGCAACAGATGCGAGAATATCCTTTGATCGAATCAGGTCAATGCTCATCGCCTCACTGTTTTTCTTGATCTTTTGTTTGGCAGCATCTTTCGGCCGATAATCAGACACAGCTGCGGCTGCAATGAAGATGTCCGCGTCGTTGATCCGATCGTGAGTCGCCGAGTACATTTCCTCAGCTGTCCTGACGTGAACCACTTCTGTGCCGGCCGGCTCGGCAAGCGAGACCGGGCCACTGACAAGAATTACTTTCGCGCCCTGTGCCGCAGCTGCAGCGGCCACTGCGTAACCCATTTTTCCAGAGCTGCGGTTGGTGATGTAACGCACCGGATCGATCGGTTCGCGTGTCGGCCCGGCCGTGACCAGCACTGTTTTGCCTTCGAGCAATCGTTCGCCGCTTCCCGCCGAAAATTGCCCGCTACAAACGATAGCGGCTATCTCGCCGGGGTCGAGCATGCGGCCCGAGCCGGTTTCTCCGCAAGCCTGTGAGCCATCACCCGGACCGAGCATCCGGACGCCGCGATCCTCCAGCATTTTGCGATTCGCCTGCACGGCCGCATTAGCCCACATGACGTGATTCATCGCCGGCGCCAGCGCTATGGGGGCTTCAGTGGCCAGGCACAAAGTGGTTAGCAGGTCCGACGCGGCTCCACCGGCGAGACGCGCCATGATCTCGGCCGTAGCAGGCGCTATCAGCACGACGTCTGCCCAGCGCGCGAGCTCGATGTGGCTCATGGACGCCTCGGCTTCCTTGTCCCAGAGATTGGATCGTATCGGCTTTCCCGAGACGGCCTGCAGGGCGGTTGAGGTTACAAATTCTTCTGCCGACGCCGTCATAACGATTTGCACATCCGCACCGTGGTCACGCAGGCGCCGCACGAGTTCGGGTGTTTTGTAGGCAGCAATACTGCCGGTTATGCCAAGAACCACGTTCATGAGCGCGAGCTTAGCCCGTTGTTTGCCGCAATATCCACCGAATCCGGCCATGAGGACCTGATTCGCGTGTTGTCGGTATCGCTATCGGCGGTACACACTTCGTTATGACATCGACCCAGGGACAACGGAAGGTCAGGAGCGATGCCGAGCTACTCGCCCTGTTTATCCAGGGCGGTAACGGCAGCAGTGCCGCTTGTGCCCTGGCCCAGCGGCTCCTGTCGCGCTTCGGTGGGCTTCGCCAGGTATTGCAGGCCGATCCGGCCGCACTCGGCGCGGAACGCGGCATCGGTGTCGCCAAATCAGCCATTATCGGGGCGCTGCCGGAGCTCGCCAGACGTTACTTTGAGGAGTCCCTGCCAACCGGCGAGGCTATCCGCAGCCCGGATGACACGCGTGCTTTCCTGCAGGCAAGGATGCGGCATCTGGGTCACGAGCTGTTCTGCTGCCTGTATCTGGACAATCGCCACCGGGTTTTGCGTTTCGACGAGATGTTTCGGGGGACGATAGACGGCACCAGTGTCTATCCCCGGGAAGTCGTCAAAGAAGCCCTCATCGTCAATGCGGCGGCGGTCATTCTGGCCCACAACCACCCATCCGGTGTGGCCGAACCCAGCCAGGCCGATGAGCGCATTACCCGGCGGCTCAAATCCGCCCTTGAGCTGGTTGATATACGCTTGCTGGATCACCTTATTATTGGTGACGGACAGACAACCTCCATGGCAAGCCGCGGGCTCTTGTAATGCGCCGATCAGGCTGGTATAAAGTCCCGCTCTCTGCTCACCAGACGTGGGCAACTCTTTTGTAAAATCAGAGACTTAAAGACAATGTCCAGAGTATGCCAAGTCACCGGGAAGCGCCCGCAAAGCGGAAATAACGTTTCTCACGCCAAAAACCGGACTCGCCGCCGTTTTCTGCCTAATTTGCAGTACAAGCGGTTTTGGCTCGAATCCGAGAAACGCTTCGTTCGTCTGCGTGTTTCACACAACGGCATGCGCACCATCGACAAGCTCGGCCTGGACAAGGTTGTTGCCGACATGCGTGCACAAGGACAGCGCGTTTAAGCGCCGGGGACAACTCTAATGGCTAAGACGAACCGCGAAAAAATCAAACTTGTATCCAGTGCAGGCACGGGTCACTTCTACACCGTCGCGAAGAACAAGAAGCTTCATCCTGAAAAACTGGAAACAAAAAAATACGATCCGACTATTCGCAAGCACGTCATCTACAAAGAATCGAAGATGAAATAAGTCGGTCATCGACAATTCATAGAAAAAGCCCGCTCACAGCGGGCTTTTTTGTATGCTCAACCTGAGATGCCTGAACTACCTGAAGTCGAAACCAGCCGTCGCGGTATCGAGCCGTTTCTCGTTGGTGAGCAGATTCGCGACGTTGTCATTCGGCAACGACGCTTGCGCTGGCCTATCAGTCAGGACATCGACGAACACCTTCCGGGCGCAACCGTTGCATCGATTGGCAGACGTGCCAAGTACCTGTTGATCAACACAAGCCGTGGCACTGCAATTCTTCACCTTGGCATGTCCGGCAGCGTAACAATTGTCGATGCCGATACGCCGGCGGCGGTTCATGATCACGTCGACATTGTGTTTGGTTCTGGCAAATCACTTCGCTTTCGCGATCCGCGGCGGTTCGGCTCATTGCACTGGTCGCAAGATGCGAATCAGCATTGGTTGCTTAACAAACTTGGCCCCGAGCCGCTAAGCGAAGATTTTTCGGCAGAATATTTGTGGGCTCGCTCACGCGGGCGCAGGGTTGCAGTCAAACAGTTCATCATGAACGCCAATATCGTCGTCGGCGTTGGCAACATCTACGCGAGCGAGTCTTTGTTTCTCGCTGGAATTCATCCGCGGCGCGCTGCCGGCCGAATTGCGCTGGGCCGGTACGAACTACTCGCAACGACAATCAGAGACGTGCTTGAGAAAGCGATTCGAGCGGGCGGCACCACTTTGCGTGACTTCTACGGCAGCGACGGACAAGCGGGTTACTTTCAGCAGAAGCTCGAGGCTTACGGCCGCGATGGTGAACCTTGTTCCCGATGCAAGCGGCCGATTTCGCTGATCGTCCTCGGGCAGCGCTCGACGTTTTACTGCAAAAACTGCCAGCGATAGCTCACGTCCGGCCGACACGCTCCATCAATGCCAGCTGAACCTTGGGCGAAACGAACTCAGAAACATCTCCGCCCAATGAGGCAACCTCACGCACCAGGCTTGAGGAAATGAACGTATGCTTTTCGGTAGGCGTCAGAAATGCCGTTTCCACTTCGTCGGTAAGGTGACGATTCATATTGGCGAACTGAAACTCGTACTCGAAATCCGACACAGCACGTAAACCTCGAATCATGACGCGCAAGCCTTGTTTCAGAGCGAAGTCCACAGTCAACCCGCTATAGCCGGTCACTTCGACGCCCTCAATATCGGCGAGCACTGCGGTGGCCAGCGCAACGCGTTCTTCGGTACTAAACATCGGTGCCTTGCCACTCGTGTCGTCAGCAACCGCGACAACGACCTTGTCGAATAACTGAGCGGCACGGCGTATGAGATCCTCATGGCCCAGCGTGATCGGGTCGAATGTGCCGGGGTACATTGCTGAAACTGTCATCCGAAAAACCTCCTAGCTCTTTGTCGCCGGCTTCACGAGTGAATAACGAACATTCCCGGCGTTTCTTGTCTTGAGTGTTTGCCAGTTTGGCGGCAGAACAACTTCCGGCTTCGCCCTGTCTTCCTCAACGTATAGCAGCGCATCCGGTGCGAGTATTGACGATTCGTCCAGAAGTTTACACAAATCATCAAGCAACTCATCGGCGAAAGGTGGGTCCAGAAAGATAATATCGAACTGGTCGGCTCCTGAAGTCAGCAAATACCTGCGTGCGTCGGTTCGCCGAACCGTTGCTTTTTTTGCCTCGAGGGTCGCAATATTCTTCTGTAACGTTCGCACAGCTAGTGGCGATGCCTCAATGAATAACGCTTCAGCCGCTCCACGCGACAAAGCCTCGAGTCCAAGTGCACCGGTTCCTGCGAACAGATCAAGGCAACGAGCGCCGGCGAGGTGCGGTGTCAGCCAGTTGAATACGGTCTCACGAATCCGCTCCGCAGTGGGTCGCAGACCGGGCACGTCGGCGATTTCCAACAGACGACTGCGCCAAATTCCCGCTACAATACGCAGCCGTCCCCGCTGGGATTTGTTGCCGTCTTTTACGGTTCGTCCCGTCATCGTCCTCTGTGGTTTTCGTTAGCGCCTCGTGCCACGCAGACAGTGTAGGTGATTCGCCGCCAACAGGTGAATTGTAATATCGATGTTTTCGAAAAAAGAAAAAACCGCTGAGCCCCAGAGCTTCTTCAAACGTCTGCGGGCGCGCCTGAATCGCGGCGATAGCTGGCTCACCTACGACCTCGCCAACCTGGCACCGGGCGGTGAAATTAATGAGGAGGTTCTCGAGGAGCTCGAGTCTTTGCTCGTTATGGCCGACGTCGGTGTCGATACGACCGAGCAGATTATCGGCGATTTGCAAAAGAGCCTCGCGCGTAAAGAACTCAAAGATGTCGATGCACTCCGCAAGGGCTTGCATCGATCACTGCTTGGAATCCTCGAACCCGTCGCGTTGCCGCTGGAGATAACTGCGCAAGACGGCCCATTCGTCATCCTGATGGTGGGCGTCAACGGCGCTGGCAAAACCACGACCATCGGCAAACTGGCGAATCGATTCAAGGAACAGGGCCTCTCAGTCATGCTTGCTGCCGGCGATACGTTCCGCGCTGCAGCCGTCGAACAGCTACAGGCCTGGGGCGAGCGAAACGACGTGCCAGTAGTTTCTCAGCAGCCCGGAGCCGATCCGGCAGCGGTTGTCTTCGACGCGTGGGATGCCGCGCGAGCCAGGAATATTGACGTCCTGCTTGCTGACACTGCCGGTCGCCTGCAAAACCAGCAAGGCCTCATGGACGAACTCGAGAAGATCAAGCGCATCATTAGTCGCCGTGATAACACAGCGCCGCATGAGGTCATGCTCGTTCTCGACGCCAGCCAGGGCCAGAACGCACTAGTACAGGCGCAGAAATTCCATGAGGTGCTGGGCCTGACCGGCATCACAGTGACAAAGTTGGACGGCAGCGCAAAGGGTGGCATCCTGCTTGCCATCGCTAACCAGCTTAAGATCCCGCTGCGGTTTATCGGCATCGGCGAGTCTCTCGAGGACATGCAGCCTTTTTCCGCCGAAGAGTTTGTTAGCGCGTTACTCGATAGCGGCAACTCGACATGATTCGAATAGAAGATGTGACCAAGCGATATCCGGGAGGACAGGAAGCCCTGTCCGGGCTTAACCTCACGGTCGACAAAGGCGAAATGCTTTTTATCACCGGGCATTCCGGGGCGGGCAAAAGTACGTTGTTGCGTCTCATTGCCCTCATCGAGAGACCGAGCAGTGGCCAGGTGATCGTCGATGGCCAAAACACGCGACGTGTGAAGCGACGCAGAATTCCGGCTTACCGTCGCCAGATCGGTATGGTCTTTCAGGATCACAAACTTCTGTACGACCGACCTGTCGCGGACAACGTTGCGCTACCGCTGGTGATCGCCGGGGTCAACCATCGTGATGCTGGCCGCCGCGTGCGCGCGGCGCTTGACCAGGTCGGGCTGTTGCACAAGGAGCGCCGAACCCCGGAGACACTGTCTGCCGGCGAGCAGCAACGGGTCGGCATCGCAAGGGCGATTGTCACTCGGCCAAAGCTGCTAATTGCGGATGAACCGACGGGCAACCTCGACCCCGATTTATCGTTGGAGGTTATGCGCATTTTTCGCCGTTTTAACGAGGTCGGCGTGACGTTACTGATCGCAAGCCACGACATCTCGTTAATAGATCGGATGGGCTGTCGGCGCATCGCACTCGATGAAGGCAGGCTCGTTCCCGACGAAGAGGAAGAGTCATGGCAGTAACTCGTCACTCGGACGCGGTCGCACCAGTCCGTTCTTCGGGAGCCATCGCTACCTGGCTTACTCGCCACGTCAGCACGTCAATCGGTTCGTTGGGACGCTTGTTTCGACAACCATTTGCCAGCCTGATGATAGTTCTGGTTATTGCCGTGACGCTCGCCATTCCGGCGTCGCTGAACCTCATTGTCAAGAACGCACAATTTGTCAGCTCCGGTTGGGACAACGCGCTCGACTTTTCTATTTACCTGCAGAAGGATTTGAGCGAAAGCGACGCGGGTAGCCTTGCAAAACTCATTCAGCAACGAGCCGACATTGAGTCGGTTCAAATGGTCACCGCGAGCGACGCCCTGGCAGAGTTCAAGGTGCAGTCCGGCTTCGGTGAAGCGCTTGACCACCTCGCAGAGAACCCGCTGCCGCATACGCTCGTCGTCCGGCCGAGCTCGGCCAATACCAGCCAGTCGATGATCCTCCTGCAGGAAGAGCTTGGAAATCTGCCGGAAGCCGATCTCGTGCAGGTCGATACGGAGTGGGTACAGCGCTTTCACGCGATACTCGACATCATCAAGCAGGCGATTGTTATCGGCGCATCACTGCTCGGCGCGGCGATCATTGTCATTATCGGCAATACGATTCGACTCGACATCCAGAATCGGCGCGAAGAAATCGAGGTCACTAAATTGATTGGCGCCAGCAACGCCTTTGTGCGCAGACCGTTCCTCTGGTCCGGGTTTTGGTACGGCCTTTTCGGCGGCCTTCTGGCGCTGGGGCTCGTCCAGTACGGCCTGTTCTTGCTCGAACAGCCAGCCGCGCGACTCGCAGGGCTGTACCAGAGCGGCGTCTCGATACTGTCACTGGATCTCCAGGAAAGCCTGTCAATATTGGCTATTGGCGTCTTGCTTGGCCTTGTCGGGTCGTGGTTCGCCGTGGCGCGCCACATGAGACGCATCGAACCTCGCTAGACCGATTGGACATAATCCATTGCTCCGAGTGGCTCCTAAGGTGCGGATTTATCTATACAAATAGCTAAAACGTATGGGGAACCAATGACTGTTGTTAGCACTCTAAACCCCCGAGTGCTAAAATGAGCGCCCGAAACGGAGGTTCTGAATGACTACAGCAGTTGCTACGACTAACCACGACCTGATTCTGGCTGGGCCGGTTGGCAGTCTGGATGCCTATATCCAGGCCGTCGGGGGGATCTCTGTGCTAAGCAAGGAAGACGAGCAGGCGCTCGCCCACAGCTTCCGAGACAGCGAAGATCTCACAGCCGCTAGAGATCTGGTCATGGCACATCTGCGCTTTGTCGTTCACATCGCCAAGGGCTATACCGGCTACGGCCTGCCATTGGCTGACCTCATCCAGGAAGGCAACGTCGGGCTCATGAAAGCTGTTAAGCGCTTCGATCCAGAATATGACGTACGGCTTGTGTCGTTCGCCGTGCATTGGATACGTGCCGAAATTCACGAATTCGTGCTCAAGAACTGGCGCATCGTCAAGGTTGCGACGACCAAGGCGCAACGCAAATTGTTTTTCAACCTGCGCAAGTCCAAAAAGACCCTGGCGTGGTTGTCACATGCAGAAACCCAGGCCGTTGCGAAAGACCTTGGGGTGACGCCGAAAGAAGTTACCGAAATGGAGCGACGCCTGAGTGCGCGCGATGCCATTTTTGATCCGGGTCCGGATGCCGACGACGACCATTCATTTACGCCGGCCGCCTATTTACCCAGCCCCGATGCTGACCCGGCCATGCAGGTTGAGAAAACCGATTTTCACGACGATGCAACGTCAAGGATGGCAGAGGCTATTACGACGCTGGATGATCGCAGCCGCCATATCCTCGAAAGCCGCTGGCTAACCGAGGACAAGGTAACCCTGCATAAACTCGCTGCTGAGTACGGTGTTTCTGCTGAGCGCATTCGTCAGATCGAAGTGAACGCTATCAAGAAGCTCCGCACTGCGATGGCAGCGTAGGAGCCGGAACCCTACTGATACGTTTTAC
Source organism: uncultured Woeseiaceae bacterium (assembly GCA_964439125.1). Taxonomy (GTDB): domain Bacteria; phylum Pseudomonadota; class Gammaproteobacteria; order Steroidobacterales; family Woeseiaceae; genus UBA1847. The sequence goes on from CAYTNO010000023.1 coordinate 11,503, forward strand.
GGCGGTACCGAATCCAGCCGCCATCTTCAACGCCCTGTGGGTCGTCGTGGGTCCAGTGCACGAGCCCGCCTAGCTCGTTCCACTCATACACGCCGCGAAAATAAACACGATCACCCAGCCCAACGGGAACCCGCCGGGCCAGGTCTATGTTGTGTGCAATAAGCACCGTTTTGCGATTTTTCAATTGCAATATGAACCGCTGATGCCGTGAGCCGTCATTGTCGTCAGATATCAGACGTTTGACGAACCCGGTGTCCTCGATCCAGGTATCGGTGTCGCTCTTGTCGTAGAAATCGCTGAT
>CAYTNO010000024.1:0-11611 GCA_964439125.1 uncultured Woeseiaceae bacterium
GAACGGCAAGAAGGTCGTGCTTATTCTGGACGAGGCGCAAAACCTGACAAAAAAGGTTCTGGAGGAAATTCGTTTGTTGTCGGGTATCGAAACCCACAAGGAAAAGGTTCTGCGGATCATTCTCGCCGGACAACCGGAACTCAAGGACACTCTGGAAGCACGTAAGCTCAAGCAGCTTGTGCAGCGCGTTCGCCTGCGCTTTCACATCGGCGCTCTGGATTCCCGTGAAATGCGCGAGTACATCGTGCACCGCCTCAGCGTCGCGGGCCGGGAATCAAATGATCTGTTCGATGACTCTACTTTCGAAATCATCTATCGATATTCCGGTGGCGTGCCCCGTCTCATCAACACGCTCTGCGACACAGCACTCCTGTGTGCTTTCGCCGACGAAAAGGAGACCGTGAGTGCCGATGAGGTCATGTCGGCTGTCGCCGAACTGAACTGGAAGGAACACGACAGCGACACGGGCCTGTACAACAAGTTGCAGCAGGTATCTGAACGACGTCGTAGCCTGGAGCATCATGCGACGCAGATCGAAGTGCGCTCTGAGGGCGAATCGCTGTCGGTACAGTCGTTCCAGCAAGGTCGCATTATCGTTGGTCGCTCACCGGACAACGAAATATACATCAAGAGTAAATTTGTCAGCCGGCATCACGCACAACTCGTAACCGATGACGATGGTTGCGTTATCGAGGACCTGAACAGCACAAATGGCGTGTTTCTCGGCGAAAAGCAGGTTAAGAAATATCGGCTAAGAAGCGGCGACATCGTGTCGCTTGGCGTGCACGAACTCGTCTATACAGATCTTCGCCAGTCAGACGCCATCAACGACACGGCGGCACACGAACTCGATAACGACGCGGAGATTGATGAGGACGAGGCCTCAGTCGTCGGAAAATAGCCTGGCTCAGCCGCGGCGATCTGTCACGCGGTAGTCACGGCGCTTCAAGAGCACGACCAACCCTGCAACAAGGCATACCAATCCGGTGACGAAGCATATCGTTGGCCAGTACCAATGATTCACGTACATCGACGCACTGAGCGATATCGCACCGACGAGCAAATACATGTACGGCAAGCTTTCGTAGATTGGTCTTGAGACCCACATATCTTCTGTTTTTGTTACCAGCCTGCACTTATTGTCCATAGCCAGCGGCGGCGCGTCCAGTCAGCACGGCGGCAAATCGGGCCAATGGCCAGAAAGAAGGGGTCAAAAACGGGGGCGGGAAGCAAGTCCCAGGCAGGTTGCTGTGCTACGAGCGGCCCATACCGAACAAGCCCATTAGCCGGGATAAAATTGACTCCGACAAGCCGTCTACAGTGAGATCCGGCTCAAAATCATGGCTTTCACTGCGCAATCCTTGCACGAAATGTTGCGAGTTGGCGTCCAGATCATTCTCTGTGATTGTGTTTTCGAATGCCATCGTCATGTTCCTTTGAGAGACAGACGAACATTACCGAATACATATGTTGAATTGAGTGAACAATTTCACAGTGCGAAGTGTGAAACTCGCAAAACTGAGCTTATGTAAAGCAGTTTTGCACTCAGGCGGTACCACCAACGGTGAGTTCGTCGATCTTGAGCGTCGGTTGGCCGACGCCAACCGGAACAGACTGGCCTTCCTTGCCGCAAGTTCCGACGCCGCTATCGAGTTTCAGGTCGTTGCCAATCATCGAAATTCTAGACAATGCTTCGGGGCCATCGCCGATGAGCATTGCTCCTTTGACGGGCGTTGTAATCTTGCCATTTTCGATGAGGTACGCCTCGCTCGCAGAAAATACGAATTTTCCAGACGTAATATCCACCTGGCCACCACCGAAGTTCGGCGCGTAAATTCCTTTATCGACCGAGGCAATGATGTCGCCAGGTTCATGTGGTCCGGCAAGCATGTAGGTATTGGTCATGCGCGGCATGGGCATGTGGGCATAAGACTCGCGACGACCGTTACCCGTCGGCTCGACACCCATTAAGCGGGCGTTGAGCTTGTCCTGCATGTAACCCTTGAGCACACCATTTTCCACCAGCACGTTGTACTGACCGGGCGTGCCTTCGTCGTCGACAGACAGCGAGCCACGCCGGTTCGGCAAGGTGCCATCGTCAACGATGGTGCATTCTGTTGCGGCAACCTGTTGGCCTACTTTTCCCGAGAAAGCCGAGGTACCTTTGCGGTTGAAGTCGCCTTCGAGGCCGTGCCCGACTGCCTCGTGCAGCAAGATGCCAGGCCAACCCGGGCCGAGTACAACAGGCATCATTCCGGCAGGTGCCGCACTTGCTTCCAGTTGTACGATCGCCTGTCGTACAGCTTCTCGTGCGTACTCTATTGGCAGTTCACCAGACAGGAAGTAGTTGAGGTCGGATCGGGCACCGCCCCCGGCATAGCCCTGCTCACGTCGTCCATCCTGCTCGAGTATTACACTTACGTTGAGGCGAATGAGCGGCCTCACATCCGATGCCAGCGTGCCATCCGATGCGGCCACCAGAACGAGATCCTGACTACTGGATAGGCCAACAATGACCTGCTCGACGCGGCTATCAAGATCGCGCGTCGCCTGCTCGATCTCCGCCAACATCGTTGTTTTTTGTTCGTCCGTGATGCTCGTCGTGGGATCCGTGACCGGATAAAGCAGCGACGACTCTGTCCGCTTCCATGCCTGCAACGCCTTCTCCCCGCCCTTACGGGCGATAGCGCGTGCGGCGCCTGCCGCCTGCTCGAGTGCGGGCAGCAGCAATTCGTCCGAGTACGCGAAACCGGTCTTCTCACCACTAACCGCACGCACTCCGACGCCCTGATCCATGCTGAAGCTGCCTTCACGGATAATGCGGTCTTCAACAGTCCAGCTTTCCTGCCGACTCACCTGAAAATACAGGTCGGCGTAGTCAACTCCGCCGCGCATCATCGAACGCAGTGTCTTGTTCAGATGCCCTTCATCGAGCCCGGCCGGCTGGAGCAGGCGAGACATTACAGAAACGGTCGAAGTATCGTTGCTTTCGCTCAAGATGGTTTTCCGTGACAGGTTGGACTACAGACGCCGATTAGCCAGCGCCGGGAAATCATTTCGCAATTTAGCTGGCAATTCCGGATCGATATCGGCCGCGACAATACATTCGCCTTCAGCCTGCTCCGCAAGAACCTTGCCCCATGGGTCGACGATCAACGAGTGTCCATAGGTCTGGCGCTTGTCGGGATGCTCACCATATTGCCCGGGCGCAATCACATACGCCAGATTTTCGATAGCGCGTGCACGCAACAAAGTATGCCAATGCGCCTCGCCGGTCACCCGGGTAAACGCCGCTGGCACCGTAAAGACCGTCGCACCATCATCGACCAGGCATCTGAAAAGCTCCGGGAAGCGCAGGTCGTAGCATATCGTAAGGCCGATTTTCCCAATAGGCGTAGCCACGGTTTGTGGATCGTCACCGGGAAACATCGACCAGGACTCCTGGTAGGCCTCATCACTGCCCGGTAACTTCACGTCAAATAGATGAATTTTTCGGTAGCAAGCCTGCTCGATGCCCTTCGAATCATAGACCGGGCACACACCGAAAACACGTTCGGCCTCGGGCGAGACCATAGGCATACTGCCGCCTACGATCCAAAGTCCGTGTCTGCGTGCAGCATCGGCCAGAAACGTCTGGACTGGCCCGTTGCCTGGTTGCTCGGCGTGCGCAACCTTGTCGCGCGCATTGCGAGGCATAAGCGCGAAGTTTTCTGGTAGAACGACGAGTTGGCATCCGTCTTCCGCAGCCTTTGCAAACAGGCGATCTGCGGTCTGCAGATTCTTGTCTACATTAGCGCCGCTGCTCATCTGAATTGCTGCAACCCGCATGCTATTCCCTGGTGCCTGGCCTTACTCTGCTGCTTTAACGCAGCCGGTTTTTTCTGCGAGGAGCCCGAGCATCTCTTCGGTCGCAGTCTCGACGACAGGCTCATCAAACGTGCCACCGAGGTCATAGTAGACCTGGCTAACTTCCTTGAGGGGCTTTTTGAAGATCTGAGAGAAAATGAGTAATACGGCGGCGACTTGCGGGCCTGCTACAAGCGCGCCCGCAACGGGCAGCGCATTGCCGAAATTTGCGCTAACGACGGCAATCTGCTCGTAGTCGCGCTCCACCAGCCCCGCCCTGCCAACGATTCCAATATCGGCCGCCGGTCCTTCCAGCGCCAAATCGCAGGTATAAGCATTGCCATCGACAAGAGTAAACGTGCTACTGATTTTGTCGAATGCGAATCCCTTGCCAAACACATCACGAAAGTCGAGTGCCAAACGCCGCGGCAGCGCAGCCACACTCATGAGGCCAAATACCCGGCCGGCTCCAGGCTTGACCTCTTCGAGCTGCCCCGAGCCTATTTTCACGGTCACTTCGCCGTCCAGCGATTCCATCAGGTCTTCGCTCGGGCCGCCGGACCAACTGATATCCAGGAGCATCGACAGTTTATCACCGACGATGCCGGGATTATTGCCGAGCCGCGTCATAGTGGTCTTAACGTCGTTGCTGGTCAGTGTTGCCATTATTTGACTGCGATGACCGATCGGGTCGCTCTCATCGACTACCCAGCTTCCGCTACCAACAATTTCAAACGTCGGATCTTTGGCGACGATCGCATCCGACGTAAGGCCATCCGCAGTTCGCTCAAACGTCGCCTCAACCGCACCAAGGTGTCGATCGCCAAAAGCCAGTTCGTCCGCTATTACCGTGATACCCGGCAGTGACCGTGGATCGATCTGTGTGCGCGGTCGATCTGCATCCTGATCGTCGCCAGGCAACAACAGCTTTTCTGCCTCGATGACGATGGAGCGCCCGGAATTGAAGTCGTACGGCACGAACGCTGAAGCAACAATGCTTTCACCCTCCAGTTGCACCAACCAGTCCTGTGCGCTTCGATCCATTCGAACCCGATGATCAACCAGGTGCTGACCGATCAAATGCAAGTCCTTTACCGACATGTCGATGGAACGGATACGCTCCGCCATGCCGACTTTGGTCTCGGCATTTTTGGCCATATCAAACCAGTCTTGTGCGTAAACGTAGTCGGCATTGCCGCGCAAATGCAGACCCCGCGTGTCGGGAAGTGCGGTACTCACGGGCTCTGTGCCAAACACAATCAAGCCGCTATCGAGATCCCAGACCTCGTCCTTGGCAAACGCGATTTGCCAGGACAACAGATCACCGGCACTACCTTTACTCTCGATTCGTTCACCGCCGCGCGGCAGGTAGATGTCGCCGGAAAAGTCGATGCTGGCCTCGGCCGGTTTGCCTAGCGGTGCGGGATAATCGAAAGCAAGCCCGACGAGATCACTGGCAATTTCGACCGTGAAAGAAGATGGCTCTTCGATCTTGCCGCGTGGAAACAACAGCCTGGCTGTGTATGCGGCCTCTCCTGATATACGCCCTGCAAGTGGTAATCGAAGCTCCTCGCTTAGCGCTTCGGCAGTCGCTGCACCCGTTGCGTTCGCAATTACGCGATAGTTGGGCATGGTTTCAGGTGCCTGCATGAGTTCAATTGAAACGGACCGACCCAGCAGCTGCCCACTCAGTGACTCGCTGCTCACATCTTCACGCTCGATTGTCACGATGCCACTCAGCTCTGTCAGCGGCGCGCTAAATCCATCAAATTCAAGACTACCGTCGCTCGTTTGCAGTTGCGTTGTGAATTCGAAACTCTCCCAATCGCGAATAGGGACACTGAGATCAAGACTGGCCGTTGCGGCACCACTAACGCTAACGTTGTCCAGCTGGCCTCCCAACGTTTCGTTGATGGGGCTATTGATGGCCAGGTCATGAAGTGACTCGAGCGTGCCATTGACCAACGCGCTAAGCGTAAGTACAGGCTGACGGAAATTCGCGATTTCCAGTTTGCCGTTCACTATCTCGTTACCGGCGTTGATGATCCGGCTGCGTTCAGAGTACAAGCGCATATTCTCAACGACGACGTCGGCACTAATCACTTCGGCGGCTGGCCATTTCGGTTGATAAACAACTACCGCATCGCGGATATTGCCTTCGATCAGCAACAAACCCTCCCCGTCGTCAAACGGGAACTTATCGAGTGGTCCCTGGAGACGAACCTTACCGCGCGGTATGTGGCCAGAGACGAGCCCTTCCTGAAACCACTGGCTCATTCGTGGTCGCTTCGCCATGTAAGGGATGTATCGTTTTGCCACCGCGATGTCGCTAATACTGAATGTACTCTCGATATCAACGACCGGTGCCGCGTCACCGTCGACATACGACACTTCTACGCTGGTCTCGTTTTCGAAAAAGTCATTCTGCAAGACAATGCTGTCTGACAGCAGCGTTGTACGGTTGTTACTCCTGCGCCAGATTACTGTGCCCGATGTCGTATCGAACCCCAGCGGCTTGCCGAGAATGAGCGGAGACGTAACAACCAGGTTATCGGTCTCGATCTCGAGCCGCCCACCCGATCGATCGGATCGCAAACTTCCAGAGAAGCCGCGTATGCCCGGGCGACTGCCGCTTGCCGCAATACCCACATCGAGCAACTCCATCGAAACATCGAAGTTCGGCACGTCAGCATCGAGATCACTCACGGTTAATGCCAGGTTGCGCACGATGCCACTGGGATCAACGTCTGCGACCATTGCGCGTTGCTCTTCGTTGAGCCATGGCATTACTACCGCGGCATGTGCGAAGTTCAAATAAGACGCCTGCGCATCGATCATGACGATCTTGCCGCTCGGATCCGTGCTCGTTTCAAGGCGCAGCGTCGAGACGGGCCATTTGCCAACTGGCGTCGTCGCCCGCAGATCGTTGGCAGCGACAAGCCAGCCATCATCATCCATAAGAAACTCGAGCCTGCCGCTTAAGGCGAGATCAACGAGTCCGGCAATAGCAATGTCACCAATATCGATATCGGCCGTCGCACTATTGATTCTTTTGTTAGCAAACTCGAGCGACAACTCGATATCGCCGCTACCCGAATCGAAGTGCGCGGCCTGTGCCGGCTGCATCGCCGTAACGCCTGCGAGCTTGATGTCCTCAATATCGACCGTGACATTCCAACTGCGGTCTTCAGCAGGCAGCGACAGTAGCTGGGTCGCAGCAATGGTCAGTCGGCGGCCGAGTTTTTGCGGCAGTTCCACCGTTGCATCGACCAACAAACGAACGTCATCACGACGTGCAAGGAAACTGGAAACCAGGAACCTCTTGGGCCGCTCGTCTCCTGGCTGCAGAAACAGCAGCTCGATATCCTCACCAACAACTTCAATGCGGCCAATGTCACCGTTCGTGCTGCCGCTGCGCTCCGGGAGCAATTGATCAAGCGGATTGCCTTGAATCCACCACTCGCCGTTCTCCAGTTGTCGAACCTCGATACTCGTCTCGCGCACAGCGACCTGATCGGGAGCCAATTGTCCGTCGAAAATTAATCTCGCCAATCCTATGCCGACACTGACCTCATTCGCCGCAACGATTCGCGTCGTATTGTCAGGAGACATCAACTCCGCGTCATAAAATTTGATTTCCGGCCCACTGAGCCCCCAACGCGCATCCATGCCGGAAAATTCGACAGACAAACCAATAGCGGCGCTGGCCCATTCCTTAATGTCGTCCTGGTATTCGGGGAGCGTTGGCAGGAATAAGCGAAACAAGCCGACGGCTATTGCCAGCAGGATCACGAGGCCGCCGGCCAGGTAGACGGCGAACTTGATCAGGCGTTTGAAAAACTTGTTCATAAACTATGCATCGTAGCGGGCGTCACATCAGGACAACGTCGAACTGATCTTGCGAATACAAGGCCTCGGGCTGTAACCGTATGGACTTGCCTGTCTGCTCTTCCAACTCCGCAAGACTCGGTGCCTGCTCGTCCAGCAGCAACTCGATGATATTCTGATGTGCCAGCACCATCGCTTCATCGAATTCGAATTGCCGTGATTGGCGAATTATCTCTCTGAATATCTCAAAACTCACTGTCTCTGCCGTCATGACAAAGCCACGACCTTCACAAGTTTGACAGTCCTCGCAGAGAATATGCTGCAAACTTTCGCGGGTACGCTTGCGCGTCATCTCCACCAAGCCCAGCGGCGACATGGGCGTTAACTGATGCCGGGCGTGATCCTTCGATAACGATTGCTCCAACACCTGCAAGACATTATCGCGGTGGTTTTCCAGCTCCATATCGATGAAATCGATAATGATGATACCGCCGAGATTGCGCAGCCGGAGTTGCCTTGCGATGGCGACAGCAGCCTCAAGGTTGGTGCGGTATATCGTCTCCTCGAGATTGCGATGGCCGACAAAGCCACCCGTATTAACGTCAACGGTCGTCATCGCCTCTGTTTGATCAAAAATAATATAACCACCGGATTTTAAAGGAATACTTCGATCAAGTGCTTTGCCGATGTCATCTTCAATGCCGTGCAGGTCGAAAATGGGTCGGCGGCGGCGATAGTGCTCAATCATGGGGACTACGTCCGGCAAAAACGTGTCTGCAAAGTCGCGCATCGCATCAAAATCCGCCTGTGTATCCACCAGAATATGCTCAACATCACTCGTCACGAGATCTCGAAGAACCCTTAACGGCAACGACAGATCATCGTGTACCAGTGTTTTTACACTCCCTTTGCTGCACCCCTCCTGAACGACGCTCCAAAGCTTTAGCAAAAATTTGAGATCAGCGTGCAGCGCGTCGGCCTCAGCCCCTTCTGCAACTGTCCTGACAATAGCGCCACATTCGGGATCGTGTTCCGCCAGTATCCCGGTAACCAGGTCGCGCAGCCGCTCGCGCTCTTCTTCGTCTTCAATGCGCGCCGAAACCCCAACACCCTCACCTTTGGGCAACAACACAAGGTGCCGCGACGGCAACGTGATATGTGTGGTCAGTCGAGCCCCTTTGTTGCCGAGCGGATCCTTGACGACCTGCACCAGGACCTCGGCCCCCTCGCGAACAAGATCGCGAATATTCGGCAGCTCTTCGTCCTTATCGACGCCGTTGCGAGGCTTGGCAATATCGGATACGTGCAAGAACCCTGTGCGCTCGAGGCCGATATCGATAAACGCCGCCTGCATTCCGGGCAACACGCGCGAGACGCGACCCTTGTAGATATTCGAAATAACACCGCGGCGTGCGGAACGTTCGACGTAAACTTCTTGCAAAATACCGTTCTCGAGCAACGCCGCACGAACCTCGCTAGGCGTTACGTTGATCAGTATTTCTTCTCTTGGTGATTCGTCTGTCATTCGGTTAAAACTCTTAATCCCGCGTTACGGAGCAACTGCGACGTTTCGAATACGGGCAATCCAACAACACCTGAATAGCTGCCGGATATCGCCTCTACAAAAATACCGCCGCGCCCCTGTATGGCATACGCGCCAGCCTTATCGCAAGGCTCTCCACTGTGCCAGTAAGCCAGCGCCTCGTCAGGACTGATTTCCCGAAATTGAACCTCGGTAGTCGACACAACAGTCTGAACCTTTCCCGATGCCAGTACCGCAACACCAGTCAATACGCGGTGCGTCCGACCTGAGAGGCTCGCGAGCATCTCAAGGCACTCATCGCGGTCTTTGGGTTTGCCGAAAACGATATCCTCGAGAACAACCAGTGTATCCGCACCGACCACTATTCGAGAAGGATCGACGTCGGCTGCCATTGCTTTGGCGCGAGACAGCCGCAATGCCATTGCCTCCGGCAGTTCCCGCTGCAGGCGCTGCTCGTTGATGTCAACGCCAGCGGCGGTGAATGAGAAGCCGAGGGATTTGAGAATGTCCTGTCGTTGAGGGGACTGGGATGCGAGATGTAACTTGGGATCAGCCATTGGCGTTACTCGCGGTGGTACGGATGGCCCGAGTGCAACGACCAGGCACGATACAGTTGTTCTGCAAAAAGCACGCGCGCAAGACCGTGCGGCAAGGTCAGGTCAGATAATGACCAGATGCTGCCGGCGCGTTCCCGACATACGGAAGATACGCCGTCGGGACCTCCGATGATGAAGCAAAGATCCCGGCCGTCGCTCTGCCAATCGGACAAACGCGTCGCCAGTTTCTGGCTCGTCATTTGTTTGCCGCGCTCATCGAGCAATACGACCTGCTCGTTCGAACCCAGCTTGTTGAGAATATGTTCGCCTTCCGCCTCACGGGCGTTGTTTGACTTGTCACTTTTTCCGCGTCGGGCAGTTGCGATGGTATCCAGGCGAAATTTCCACTCGCGTGGATATCGGCCCGTGTAAATACCGACAGCCTCGTCAACCCAGGATGGCTGACGATCACCGACAGCGATAAGTCTGATATGCACGGCTTAGCCGTCGGTAGCCACAAGATCGCCAGCTGAGCCCAGCGACCAGAGTTTCTCCAGGTTATAGAACTCACGAACTTTGGGCTGCATGACGTGCACCAATGCGTCCTGCAAATCGAGCAACACCCATTCGCCGCCATCCTCACCCTCTACGCCAATAGGCCTGCGGCCGGCAGCCTTCGCTTTCTCAGTAACGTTTTCGATTAGCGCTTTTACGTGCCGACTCGAGGTACCACTCGCGACTACCATGTAGTCGGTGACTTCAGTCATATCGCGTACATCAAGAACGGTGATGTCCTGTGCTTTGACTTCCTCGAGAGCGTCGACGACGAGCGTACTTAGTTGCTCGCTGTTCATGTGGACTTCTCTGCAAATTTCAAATGGTTCTCCTGTCAGGTATAGCAGTGGTTGTCTACGATGATGTCGCGCACGACATCAGGCATTAAGAAACGTGGGTCACGACCGGCCGCGACGAGGTCGCGAATTTCGGTCGACGATATTTCAAGTTGCGTAACGGCATGGATGTGAATGTGCCCGTGGGTTTTGTCATGTAGATCATCAATGTGGTGCGTGCCATGTCGATCAATGATGTCACCGAGTGCACCTATATCAGGCGCCCGCCAACCAGGGCGGTGCGCGACTACGATGTGTGCGAGATTCAGCAACTCGTCCCAACGACGCCAGCTTGTCAGGCCAAGAAATGCGTCCATACCGACAATCAGACCAAGCGAAGCGTCTGGATGTTCCTCGCGTAGCGAAATGAGGGTGTCGATTGTGTACGACGGGCCGTCTCGCCGCATTTCCCTGTCGTCGACGACAAACCCCGGCTGCCCGGCGGTAGCGGCACGCACCATTTCGAGACGCAATTGCGCCGTTGCATATGTGCTACCGCGGTGCGGTGGATCGCCGCTCGGAAAAAACCGTACTTCACTCAAACGCAATGCCTGCAACATCTCAAATGCTGATCTCAGGTGTCCGTAGTGAATTGGGTCGAAAGTACCGCCGAAAATCCCGATTGGGCTCATCGTGTGGCCACCCTGGTATCGACTCCGGTCACGCTGCCTTCCTGCGCCCGAGCGACAGCCCGAGGACGATCTCGGTCACTACCTGCCACGGATCGGCATAGGTCTGCCCTTTGGCCGCCCGATCCGCGTAGTTGGTTGCTTTCAATAGTCTGTGAAAATCGCCCGGTTGGTGTCGTGCGACACAACTGCGCACCAGGGACTGCCTGATATTCCAGATACGCGCTTTGCGCATGCCGCTTGCCAGGTCCATGCCCTGGGCAATATCGTCCGCCAGGTTTGCCAGGGTGCGCAGCTCTCGCGTCAACGACCAGACTACGACGACCGGCTCGATGCCCT
>CAYTNO010000025.1:0-11427 GCA_964439125.1 uncultured Woeseiaceae bacterium
GACGCCGATTGAGCAACCCCGTCAAACTATCGTGATTTGCCAGTTCAACGAGTTTTTCATCGCGTTCGCTGAGTGCCGATGCGGTTGTTTCTAAAGCTTTGACGATATCTGAAATTTCGCGGTGCTCGGCAGGCTCAAACTTGACAGCTAGATTGCCTTTCGCAAGTTCCTCGATAGGCGCCTGCAGATCCGATATGGATGCCAGGGCCTTGCGCAACGTGTGCCTGCCATAAAATCCGAACGCAATCAGCAACACAAGAAGAACCAATATCGCTACTCGTATGTTCGACATGAGACGATCATGGAACATCACGAAATCGAGGTGAATTCCGACGAATCCGATTATGTCCTTTGCCGAGTCCCGATCCGAACCGGATGGGTCGAAAGCAAACAATCCATCATCTAAAATGGACTCGGTCCACACCGGTGCGAGAATCTCGAATTGTCTCGGATTAAAGACGCCGCCGCCCATCAGGTAGGGTTCCTCGTCGCCAACCCGGTTGATTGCATCCTCCAGTCGCTGTACCGGTAATTCGATGACTGGTCCGAGATCCTGTTTGTTGTCGACAGAAAACATAGGGGCGCCGTCTTTCGAAAAGTAAGCGACCCGATCGATTTCCGGGTAGCGTTTGACGAAACTCTCGAGCCGGATTAACGCCTCTTTATCGTTCGCCAAATACAAGGGCGCACCCAGTTCGTTAAGATCCTCCGTCCATTGCATCGCCCAACGACTGTAGTTGTCCTGGAGCACCCACTGCCCACCCCAGTACAGACTTGCGATTGCGAGAGCACCAACCAGTGCGGCACTAAGAACCTGTAGCGACAATATTTCGTTCACTAACACGCGCTTTCCGCTCTTCTTTTCGGCGCGCTCGAAGCGCGCAGCGATCCAGTCGGCCGCCAATTTGACTCTGGTCTTCACTGACTTACGTCCCGATCCAAATCACGCGTCTGCGAGTGGGCTGCGGAGCGCTGCTTGATGTACGCCTCATTCGTCTGAACGCGAATTTCGGAGAGGGCTGTCAACGGCGGGATTTTTTGCAGGTCACCTGCCTGAATCCTCCTGATCACTTTGACAATCGTATCGGCGATATCAGACGCCACCGTAGAAATACTAATGGCGGCGCCCATTTTCAGCATCGATTCGTTTGGCACAATGACTGGAATATGCCGACTCTTCGCCTCGTCAAACATTTGCTTCAAGATGCGCGTACTTAAGATGCGATTGTCAGGGAATAACCAGTAGCCATCTATATCCCGGATCATCCGCTTGAATAAGTACAGCGTCTCCTGGTCTGAATGCGAAATTCGTATATTGAGCGTTACATCGTGCCGCTCGGCCGCCTGTCGCACTTCGGCAATGAGGTCCTCATGCCCTTCGCCAATTATGATGCCGATTCGAGCAATCGTGGGATCGATCTCCTGCCAGGCCACAAGCTGCGCTTCCAGCGGAGCTAGCGATGATACTCCCCGACTGTTTTCCGTCAGGAGATCGTGATCCTGGTAGTTGAATACCTGGCTAAAAAGTACTGGTTTCCTGGACATTGCGACGGACGATCTGGCAGCGCGCAGTCCAATGGCAACGACAGCGCCCCGGTCGGAGTCATTAATCGCACGCAGGACGGAGACAGGTGGCTGACTCCCGGTACTCAAGTCGTAAACGTCGTAGTCCTTAAGGCGCAGCGTCAATTCCCTGGCAACATCAGCGTAAGCTGGCTGACCGCTGGTCAGTACGATAGCCACGGATGGGAGTCGGGGCGGTATCGGTGGCCTAATGGGAGGTTTCGCTTGTTCGGTCGGCACGGGCAGCACGGGCGGCGGCACAATGACGATGTCGGTTGGAGTTTCAACGGGCACCACAGCGGGCGGAACCGTGGAGCAGCCTGAAATAACCAACGCCGCGAAAATAATTGCAACGCTTGCTGCCTGCTGCAACGGTGCGCCTCTTCCCCACATCCCAAGATTTCCTTATGTTAAGTGTCAGGCAACGCAGTCCGAAATGACGTACCGAGTAGTCTTTTTTATAGGAAATCTGGGCCAAATACTGTGCCCCAGGTCTTGCTAAAGTCAGAATTCGTATTCAATTCCCAACTTGATCGTCTGATCCGGGCTGTCTTTGTCCACTCCCCAAAAGACCCCGGCTTCCCAGCGCAACTTCTTTCCAGGTGACAAACGACTCAACCCGGTTAACGCAGGACCGAGTGCCACAGTGTCCTGTCCCATGTGCAATTCGATCGAGGGTTCGAGCGATTCCTTGAAGCGATAGCGAGCCTGCAGTCTTAACAGGGACTCAATCTCGTTATCAATGCCCGAGCCCCATTCATAAATCAGGCCGGCGTTTGCCGTGCCGGTCCATTTACCGAAATCGCGCGTCGCGATGAGCATTGCCGATGCTTCCCACACATTTTCATCGGTTTCGCGTTCGAGCTCAAAAACCATGCCCCAGTCAAAGGCATATTCACCTTGTTCCGTTAGTTGCCATTTGGCTTCCAGCTCAAATGCGTCGACGGATATGCTCTCGCCGTTGGTCTTGGTGCCAATCACATACAGTTCTGCTGCCCAACGATCCGACAAACCTCGACCGACACCGAAAGAATGTTTTTGCGGATCGCCCAATTCATCGTCCGACTGCATGACCGAGCGCCATTCAAACTCGGTTTCCAACGGTTGGACGTAAGGATCATAAATTCGATCGATGACAAGGCCATCGGCTGCGGCGAGTACGGGCATCAGAGAAACGGCTGCACCGCCAAACGCTGCGACTCTGCGAGCCTTGCGAGATAAAGGATTGCTCATGAAACGTCAGACCCCCTCTTGGCGAACAAGGTTCGCCCGGTGATCGCCGATAGTGCCATGACTGCGACGCTGGCTGCATAGGTAGCTACCTCAACCGCCGATGGAGATGCTTCATAGCCGAGTAGTGCGTATAACAACTGACCGGTCAGCGAGTCCTCCGCGATGAAGCCGGACGAATCCCAAATCGGCGCGGCGACGCTTATCCAGTCTGCCTGAATCAACAGCCCCATGGCTTGGGCGGACATTCCCGATGCAGCCAGCCCAAGTAACACAACTGATATCAAAAGCGCACGAGCAGGTGAAACTGCGAGCAGCAGGTAGTAGAACAACACGCCAACACTGCAACCGATGGCGGCGCCCGCTAACGACCCCACGCCGACACTCGACAGAAAATCGCTCATTTGCCAGAAGCCGGTTACGTAGATCAGAATTTCCGCACCCTCGCGCGTAATCGCCGCCGCGACCGACAGCGCCATCACTATCGGCAAAAGCGTATGCCTCTCGCAGCGCTGCCCTCGCTGACGTGCGATAAGAAAGACAGCTACGGCCAGGAATCCAAGCACGGAAAACTGCAGCAGCGCATTGAACAACTCCTGGCCAACGCCTTCGAAGAGTTCCGATACCGTATCCAGGAAATGACCGTAGATCGCCGCACCGCCAAGCCCAGCCACCAGCGCAAACCGCAGCCAGCGTGCGTCCAGTCGCAGAATGCGCGATACGGCCAACAGCACGCTGACCATCAGCGCCGCTTCCAGAACCTCACGCAAGACGATAATGACGCTGTTAATCAGCATCTTTGTCGTCCTTCACAATAATTTTTCCAAGCGCGGTTTGCGGATTGAACTCGCCAAAAAACGGGTACTCGCCCGGCGCCAACGGCCCAATGAAAATGACGGCCTTGCGCCCGCCCATGATTACCTTTTCTCGATTTAACTCGTAGCTCTCGAACTCTTCGGGCGTCGGGTCGCGATTGTAAACGATGAGCTTCACCTTGGTGTTTGCCGGGATGATCAATGCATCCGGTTGAAACAGGTGATTGCGAATTTCGATCTCAAATACCGGCGCAGCAGCGTTTGCAGACGTCGCTAGAAACAAAATAATTATGATTCGGCCGAGAACTTTCATTCCTCTACCCTCTCGATGAACAAAGATGTATTGATATTCACAGGGAAAATGACATTTACCGTAAGACCTGGGGCATCCGCGTTGTTCTCCAGGATAATGTTTGCATGATGCAGGTCAGCGATATGCTTGACGATTGCCAATCCAAGACCGCAACCATCCGCTTTACTGTCGTGACGATCGCCACCTACCCTGTAGAAGCGGTCGAAGACTCGGCTTATTTCGGCCAGCGGAATGCCGGGCCCCGTGTCTTCAACACCGAGGCAGATACCGAGCTCCGTGTGATCCACAAAAACGCGTATGGATGCGCCTTCCGGAGAATACTTGCTGGCGTTCAAAATAAGATTGCTGAGCAGAATAATCAGTGAATCTCGATCACCTGAGATTGTTTGGGATGTGCCCGCCAGCGAAATGGTCTGTTGCTTGTTATCAATCTCTGCGTAGAGGTCGCCGATAAGCTCCTGCGCCAGTGAATGCAGATCGATCTTTTGCATATTGGCTTTGTAATGCTCCGGCGTTACCCGGTAGAGCAACATGATCTGCTCAATCAGGTGGCTCAGCCTGCCGAGGTCACGATCCAGTATTGCCAACTCATCTGCGTGTTCAGGAAACTCGCTGCGCAAGTTATGCACATGCACTTTGATCGCACTCAGTGGCGTGCGTAGTTCATGCGCTGCATCGGCTGAAAACCGGCGCTCCCGGAGTACCGAGTCATTCAGTCGCTTCAGCAAATCGTTGATTGCATCAACAACGGGCGCCAGCTCTACGGGCGGGTCGCTGGTTGTTAGCCTGGAAAGATCGTCGGCACGTTTACCTCTAAGCTCTTGCGCAAGCTGCTTGATCAGGGAAAGGCCGTTGCCAACCACAAGCCACACGATCAGGGCAATGATCGGCAAACTAACGACCATAGGCACAACAGCTCGCAGAATAAGGTCATCGGCAAGCTGGGTGCGGATATCAATACGCTCGGCGACCAGGATCCAGCGCCTTTGGCGTTCATCAAGGCGGCTGAGCACCCGCCAGCGATAGCCCTCGAAGTTCTCGTCCCGAAATCCGTCTTCAAACACTGTGATCGGTATTTCGCCGCTATTTGAAGAGCGCTGAACAAGCCTGCCATTCTCTGTCCATATCTGGAACGCCAGGCGGCTTGACGGCTGCTCGACTACAAGCGTACTTCTTGGCTGCATCGTATTGATGAGCGTCGCCGCATCCGCGAGCTGCATATCAAGCAGAGCCTGCGCCTCGATCATACTGGAACGGTAGCCGTAGACGGCCGCGACGAAATTGCCAAGAGCCACCGTCGATAACAACGCAACGACGAGATAGAAGCGAATCGATTTCACGACTTGCGAATCGTATAGCCAACGCCACGCACAGTCTTGATGAGGTCGTTGCCAAATTTCTTGCGTAGGTGGTGCACGTGCACTTCAATTGCATTGCTGGAAACTTCTTCGCCCCAGGCGTACAGCTTTGTCTCAAGTTGCTCCCGTGTTTGCACCTTGCCGATATTCTCCATCAGCGACTTGAGAACCGTATACTCGCGTCGTGGCAAGTCGACAAGCTCATCATCGCGGTAGACCTGCAGGCTAATGGTGTCCAGCGATACGTTGCCGACGCTGATGCGGCTGTCCTGCGAAGTACTAAGGCGGCGCTCGATGACGCGTAAGCGGGCGATCAGCTCCGGCGTTTCGAACGGTTTGGGAAGGTAGTCATCGGCTCCAAGGTCTAGCCCGGACACTCGCGCATCGATGCTCGACCTGGCGGTCAGAATGAGTACTGGAATCGCCGACCCCTGCCCCCGAATACTCTTCAGAACATCGAGCCCATCCATGTCGGGCAGGCCAAGATCAAGCACAATGATATCCGGCGGCTCGGCATCGACGACGTGCAAAGCCGATTTACCATCGGATACGTGATTAGCAACAAAGCCCTCGTTGCGGAGGGCCTTGCTTATACCGGCGGCAAGCGATTGATCGTCTTCGACGAGAAGAATCTGCATACCGTATTATCGCCTCAAACGCGACGATATGCAGCACTATGAACCCGAGCGCTGCCGTTTCTCCCGGACGATGGATAATGCGGCGTGGATCTCTTCCTGCCGACCTGCATCAGCAACGGGCCGATCGGGTCTGGGCGCGGCATTTTGCGCCTTGAGGAGATATTCCTCGGCCTTCTCGTACTGCTTTTCCTGCAGCAAATAGTCTGCGTAGAAGTAATTAGAATCGATGCCATCGGGGTTTATTTCGATCGCCTTCTGCAGCATCTTCGCGGCCTTCTTGTCGTTACCAAAACCGACCGGCCATCCTGGAACGCTGGCGTAAAGCGTGCCGAGACTCGTGTAGGCAGACCCGTTAAGCGCCTGATCGTCGACCTTCAGAGCTTCCTCCAGACTATCGCGCGCCGCCTTGGCCAAGGAGAGTGCGCCCAAACCGCCTTTCGCGCCAGCGAAACTCGATTTGATGATGCCATCCCAGATCAGTAGATCCGCAGACTTCGGATTGCTGCTCACGGCGGCATCGGAACGCGCGATGAGCGCCTCGAAAGCCTCTTCTTGGGGATCGCCGGTGAGTTGGTAGTTGGCGATGGCCCAGTCATGTTGCAGCTCTGCAACCGTTGTATCGCCAGTTTGGGCAAACAAAGCAGCAGGTATCAGCAGCAGGGCAAGGGTCAGTGTTTTCAGTGATGTTAATTGCATGGTTCTATCCTCATTCGATGTATTTGTCACGGATGTCCGTCAGGCGGCCATTGCAACGTCGGTTGGCAAGCTACGGAAGATATTCGCGTAGAGCTGATAGAACATTTTGGCACTGTGAATAATTTGCTCTTGCTCTTCCACATCAGTTATTTGATCCATCAGAGACTCAAAGAACTTCACATGCTCGACGTCGATCGCACCGTGTGATCGCAAGTAAGTAAACGCTCTTTCCGGCAAACCCAGCGCATCCCTGATCGCGATGGCCGCCGCGTCAGCGGTCGTGACACTGGTGCCTTCGAGCACATGCACCATTCCGAAAAACCCGATCGGGTTAACACGTTGTATCGTGTCATAGGCATAAGCGACCATTAGCTCGGTAGCAGCGCTTGGTTTTGAGTGGCGGACCTCTTCTTTGTCGAAGCCACAAGCAGCAATGTCGTTGAGGATCCACTCCTGGTGGCCGAGCTCTTCTTCAATGTATTCGGCAACAGCCTCGCGCAACCATTCTTTTTCTGCCGGCAGGCGTGCCCCGACAGCCATCAACAGCGGCACGGTATGCTTGACATGGTGATAGGCCTGCGTCAGAAACGAGACGTATTCATTTAGTGTGATATCGCCACTCATACACCGACCGATAATCGGTGACGACAGCAAGTACTCGCGATCATCCTTTGATTCGTTGTTCAGTCTTTCCATGAAGTTCATTGGTTACTGGCCTCTGCTTTTGTTGCATACATTTTTTCGATTTCCACGCTGTAGTCACTCTCGATCGTTGCACGCTGTGGTGCAGTCACTCGATGCCAGTCCACGACGCGTGCGTAGTCCGGCAGCTTCTGGTTTGCGCTGCGGATCCATGCGTCGATGTCGGCATCTGTGGTTGCGGCATTTCGCGGTTCGACCAGAGCAACGCAATACGGCCGCGCATCGCCGATTACCACTACTTGTTGCAGCAGTGACCCTGCCAGCAATTCGCTCTCTACCCATTCGGGAGAGATGTTGCGGCCGAAACTGCTAATCAGCTGGTTCTTGGCCCGCCCGGAGACGAAGACAAAGCCATCGTCATCAATATGACCGAGATCACCTGTCCGCAGCGGCGCTGCGTTCCAGCTATCGGGTTGGCCGGCATAGCCGAGGAACTCGCTACCGCGCACGACGATCTCGCCCTGCTCAATCTGAACATTCACGTGCGGCAAGGGCTGCCCGACCGAGCCGATGTGATCGGCGCCAGGCACGTTAAGAGTAACTACCGACGCACATTCGGACAGGCCGTAGCCTTCGTAGGCAGGCAGACCTGCGGCACGCGCCCGGCGCAGAAGCTCCGGGGAGACTTTGCCGCCACCGACAGCGACGAAGTGCAGTGACGAAGGGGGGCGCCAGCCACACTCCGTCGCTTCGGTGAGAGCATTCAACATCTCGGGTACGAGAATCATCGTGTTTGGCTGATGTTCCGTAATGCAGTGCAAAAACTGTTTGATATCCAGTCCGGATGAACCTGCCAGGCCAACGTCAACCAGTGATGGCGCATTGACCGATCCACCGGATAGTAACGGTGCATAAACACCTGCGAGGTTCTCGAGAAGAGTACTCAACGGCAGGACACACAGATGTTTAGGATTGTCCTTGCTGGCAGCAGCGGCAATAGCCGTGGCAACCGCGACCTGCTGCTCTGCAGACAGGCAAACGCCCTTCGGCGAGCCGGTTGTTCCGGATGTAAAGGTGATCTTCTGCGTGCCCTCGGGCAAAGCTACAGTTTCACTCGCCTCAAGTGTGTACAGGCTCGTCATGCCGCAAAATGCCTGTCCGACCGTGGCACCAATGAGATTTTCGACGTTCTTCTGGTCCGAGATCAGAGCAGTCGCTCCGCTGCTGGAAATTGTGTGTTTGATCTGCGCTGCGGAGAAGAACAGCGGTACCGGTACAATGCGAATGCCCAACACCCGGCAAGCGAGGTCGGTCAGAATCCAGTCGATGCCATTGTCGGCGTATAGCGCAACGCTCTTTACATTGAGGCTGCGAAGTCGTTCCGCAAGGCCTTCAACGGCAAGCAGCAATTCTGATCTTGAGACGGCCTTTGCGCCGGACTGCAACACGATGTCCGTCGCAGCCCCTGCCTGGCTGATGGTGCGCATCAAGTCTTGCATTACTGCCTCGCTTTTTTCAGTGCAGCGGCGGCATCATTGATCGGCTTTGCGAGCTTGCGGCTTAATACATGCACTACCCGACTGCTTGCAACAGCCTCGGCGGCAAGTCGCGTGTCTCCGACGATTACCTGCGGGCGAGACGAATAGTAGTCGCCCCACTCACCGGCTTCGTCACCCATGGCACTCGCATCGGCATCGCAGATCGTGTGCGTGGGAAAGTCCAGGTTCTTAAGCATGGCTCTAACCTGGGGTGTTGCTGTACAGACAACCCAGCGAACACCGGCTCGATGCAGAACGGTTGCCAGAACGCCAAACAACAGGGATGCAGTGCCTGGAACCGCCGCTGCGAGGTTGCCAATTTCGACCACCTGCCCGCGATCAACCGGGGTCTTCACGACCTGGCTGATGGCCTGCTCTACAGAAGCGTCGAGATAGCGCTCGAGAAACAGGTCGGATTTGCCGGCGAGCTGGATACCGACAACGGCATCAAGCTGCTCGGACTCGCTCAAACTGAGCAAATACGGCAGGAAATGGCTTATCTCTGCGTGATACTGCTGGTCGAACTTGTCGGCTATGCAGGATTCGAGCTTCTGCCGCCCGGCTGAGTTTATCGGATCCAAATCTACCGAGAGCGACCGCGGCAGCGGTACAGCTGGAGCAAAGGTCTCTGCGATGTGTGTATGAGTCTGATCCACGAGCTTCCCAACCACTGCTAATTACGATGGTTGAGAGATTACTTACCGAATCTTAAGGCACCCTTAGCACTCGAAATTATCGTCACCAATGGGGCGACATTGAGGTGGGAAGCCATATGACCGCCAGAATTCGAATATACCCCTGTCCAGAATGAACTGCTTGAATTGGGGCGATGCGCGAAATTCCTCGGCCTCGGGAAGCCATGACACCCATCCGACCCCATCTTCTGCCACCAATTCGTCATAATCCTTGAAAGTCAGGAATACGTTATATATCGAATGAAGGTTCATGCCCGTATCCGTACGGCGCTCCCAGTCCTTCAGTCGCGCATATCCCGCCCTGTTATCGCCGTCAGGGTTTTCTATGGCACGAATCCATTCAATGACCGGCGCATTGTCATGCCCAAGCTTCGCGTCGGCGATATGCACCGCGAGCAGGCGATGCCCGGTGCGGACATAGGTCGGAACGAAGGCATAACTGGTCGAGTGAAAGACGCTTTCCAGCGTTTCGTTGTGGAACCGCAGAGCGGTCTCGACATCGCCCTTACTAAGGTAGGACTTCGCCATGATCTGCTTGCAGTTCAAATATCCCGGGTCTATCGCCAGGCATTGTTGAAATGCTTCGATGGCCTCATCCATGAAGCCGGCGTGATCAAATAGAATCCCTTTCCACAGCCAGGCCGTTGTATTTTTGGGGTCTCTTGCAATGGCTTCCTCGTAGAGCTCCAGACTTGCGACGATGTCTTTATCACGTGTGTTCAGGAGTATTGCCAACACTGCCATCGGCATCGACAGGTCAGGGTTCAGTTCAAGTGCTCTGTTCGCTGCCTCCTCTGCCAGGGCCAAGTGGTCAATGCCATCGTCCACCAGCCAGGCGTCGCCGATAACTTCGGCAGCGGCGAGACCTTCCCAGGCTCGTGCGAAGTTCGGATCCAGTTCAATCGCAGCCCGTAGCAGTCGGATGCTCTCGCTGATGTCTATTCGATTGATGTACAACTCTCGTGCCGCGAGATACATCTCGTAGGCGTCAAGGTTGTCTGTCGCGGCTTCGACGACTACGGCTTTGTCATCGCCCAGGTTCAATTGGCCCGCCAACGCCCCAACTATCGCATTGGCAATTTCATCCTGAATTGAGAAGATGTCGACGAGCTCGCGGTCAAAATTCTCCGACCAGAGATGACTATCTGTTCCTGCCTCGATTAATTGCGCAGTAATGCGAATTCTGTCGCCATCTTTGCGCACACTGCCTTCGAGCACATGGCCAACGTTTAACGCCTTCGAAATATCCGGAATACCCAGGGTCGAGTCGCGATACGCGAATGACGACGTGCGCGAGGCGACACGCAGGCCGTCGACCCGAACCAGCAGGTTCAGAAGTTCTTCGGACAATCCGTCGGTGAAATATTGCTGATCCTTGTCGGCGCTCAGATCTGCAAAAGGCAGCACAGCAATAGACGTATCGTCGCTCGCAGCAGTCGCCACTTCTGCTTCTGCTTCATCAGGTACAACCGTCGTTTCTGGAATCAGGCGATCCGCAACCATGCCGCCAATTGCCAACACGAGCAGGACAATGATAACTGTATTGATCTTGTGCCCGGTCGTGGCCGTTATAGAATTCGACCGATCGATATCTGACTCACGCCTGAGGCCTTCAGGCGTCATTTCGTAGACCCAGGCAAACAGCATCACCGGGAAAAAGCCCACCGCCAACAGCAGAAAGACCAGCGATCCCGTCCATTCGGGAACGGGCAGCAACGACGACAGCACGTCGGTCAGCTGCAAAAGCAGCCACGCGCCCACCAGGTACAGTGCGCCGACACGAATAACGTTTCGGCGCTTAAGTTCTTGAAAAAAGGTCATTAATCAGAGGTACCAGCTTCTCGAAGCGGCCATATTACCACCGCGTTGGCCCTTCCAGAACCGCATACGCGATTTACACGATAGACAAGATTTTGGGCTGGCATTAAATTGACTAACG
>CAYTNO010000026.1:0-11269 GCA_964439125.1 uncultured Woeseiaceae bacterium
GTTGGGGCCTGCCTCCTCTTCGCTCTTCGTGCAAATGTACGTCAGGTGCTCAACGCGTGCGACGTCAGTCGGGTCGGACAGATGCAAGTGACAATTTGGATATCCGTCCTGATTCAATGGCTTAAGCGTGCCATCGGCAGTCATCTGCTCGATCAGTTTCGCGTATTCGCCGTCAGTGCCTGTGCACCAGTAGATGTTGTCAGGCTGTGTGAGACGGGCAACACCATCCACCCATTCCTGGAGGGCCGGAAGTTTGGTTGTCATGGAAATGTCCTAATAGAGAATGCCGTTAGTTTAACGAACGGCGGAACCTTTGGCGGTGCGCAATTATACGGATACAGGCGACGACGGCCGTGTGCTGTTCCGGATCGTGGCAGCACGACGCGTGTCGTTCCGCGGCGGTTCGGGCAATTTCGATTCTGCGAATTTGGGTCGAACCGTGTAATCTTCGCGCGGTGACAGATCTTTCCGAATTCTTTGGTGACAATAGTCCGCTCAAGTCGTTGCTGCCCGGCTTTCAGCCGCGTGCGGGACAGGCGTGGATGGCTGAAGCCGTTGCCGAGACCATCGCCAATCTCGACATGCTCGTCGTAGAGGCGGGTACCGGCACTGGCAAGACATTTGCGTATCTTCTGCCGGCACTCATGAGCGGTCGCAAGACGATTATCTCGACCGGTACGAAAGCGTTGCAGGATCAGCTTTATCATCGTGACTTGCCGCTTATTGGCAAGGCGGTTGGTCGACCGGTGTCGACAGCATTGCTTAAAGGCAGAGCTAATTATCTGTGTCTCGATCGTCTCGACCGGGCGACAGATGTCCCGGACGCTGTTGTCGACGACTTGAACGCAGTCCGCGAATGGCGCTACCGGACTACTGCGGGCGATCGAGCGGAGCTGATTGAGGTCGCGGAAGATTCGAGAGTCTGGCCGCTCGTCACGTCTACTGTCGATAACTGTCTCGGCCAAAAGTGTCCGGAGCATTCGAAATGTCACGTGGTCAAGGCGCGGCGTGCGGCGCAAGAGGCAGATCTGGTCGTGGTCAATCATCACCTGCTGCTCGCCGACCTTGCGATGAAAGAGGAGGGCTTCGTCGAATTTCTGCCTGGTGCAGAAGCGATCATTCTCGACGAGGCACACCAGATCCCGGATCTGGCCGTACAGTTTTTTGGCGTCGGACTAGGGTCTCGCGAGCTCGAGCGGCTGGTCGACGACGTTCGCGTGCAAACCGCACCTTTCCAACAACCGGAACTGCAGCGTCGCATCGATAAGCTGCAAACCGCTATTCGTGTTCTGCGTGCAGAGGCACCGCGCAAAGAGGGGCGGCACCAGTTGGAAGAAGTGCTTGCTGACTTACGTGCGCCTCTGGACGGGCTGCGGCTCGCACTTGCCGAGCTAAATACGGCGATTGTCGAATTCTCCGATGCATCAATAGAACTCGAAAAGCTGCACGAACAACTTTGCGGCGCGGCCGAGCGGCTGGCATTACTCGCAAGCGAAGATAGCTGGGACGGATTGCGCTGGGTTGAGATAAATCCGCGCAGTTTGCGTATCAACCTGACACCACTGGATGTGTCGTCGACGCTCAATGGCCTCATCGACAATGGCCGTCAGGCCTGGATTTTTACCTCGGCCACGCTCGCCGTTGGCGAGGACTTTTCGCATTTCACGTCGCGGATGGGCTTGCCCGAAGTGAGTGGGCTCACTTTTCCAAGTCCGTATGCGCTCAGAGAGAACGGTCTCATTTTCTTGCCGCCTGACTTGCCACAGCCGTCAGACTTTGGTCATACCGATGCCGTACTCGAGTCGGTCGTGCCATTACTCGACATGACTTCAGGTGGCATGTTCTGCCTGTTCACGAGCCATCGTGCCCTCAATTCCGCCAAAAAGTGGTTCAAGACGAACAAGCGTTTCCTCGGCGGCCGAAAATTGTTCGCCCAGGGCAGTGCTCCGCGCGACGATTTGCTGCGTCGTTTTCGTGAAGCGGGCAACGCCGTCCTGCTCGGTACGGGCAGTTTCTGGGAGGGAGTGGATGTTCGTGGTCAGGCGCTCACGGTTGTTGCAATCGACAAGTTGCCATTTGCATCCCCTGCCGACCCATTGATGATGGCGCGCCTCGAGTTCATTCGCCGCCAGGGTGGCAATGGATTCACGGAGCAT
The DNA here is from genome assembly GCA_964439125.1 of uncultured Woeseiaceae bacterium. Classification (GTDB taxonomy): domain Bacteria; phylum Pseudomonadota; class Gammaproteobacteria; order Steroidobacterales; family Woeseiaceae; genus UBA1847. Next base: position 2,157 of record CAYTNO010000026.1, read on the forward strand.
CAGCTGCCGCAGGCCGTGCTCGCAATGAAGCAGGGTGCGGGCAGACTGCTGCGCGATCAAAACGATTACGGCGTCATTGTTTTATGCGACCCGCGGATCACGTCGAAGGGCTATGGCCGGATGTTCCTCAAGAGTTTCGAGCCAATGCCATCTACCTCATCAGTCGATGATGTAGCCCGTTTTCTGCAAGCACATGAGCGCAAGGGCGCCGTTGCATGAACCTGCTCGCGATCGATACCTCGTCCGTTGCTTGTTCGGTAGCGTTGCAACACGGTGACGATATTGCGGAGCGACACGAAGAACAACCACGCGAACACACACGTTTGCTCGTACCAATGATCCAGGAGCTGTTGCAGGAGACGTCCGTTGAGCTAGTGGATCTCGACGCAATTGTGCTCGGAAACGGGCCGGGTTCGTTCATTGGCATGCGAATCGCTGCGTCGGTTGCGCAGGGGCTGGCATTCGGCTCGGGGCTCGAGATCGTTCCAGTCTCTTCGCTCGCGGCCATCGCGGCGCAGATTTTTTGCGAACATGACGCAGGCGAAGTCGTCGTCACCCAGGATGCGCACATGAGCGAGGTGTATCTGGGCATTTTCGGGCGCGGTGAAGATGCTTTGCCCGTTGAGCTCATTCCGGAGCGACTTCATGGCCAGAGGCCAATAGCGGAGTTGGAGACGCCAGGTAAGATTCGCGTCGCGGCCGGGTCTGGGTGGCAACGCTATCCCGGGCTGCTTGAAGCGAACAAAGCTTTCCTGGACGAGATCATTGAGTTACCCCATCCGCGAGCGCGGCATCTGCTTGCTTTGGGTGCCAAAGGGCTGGCCCGCGGCGCTGCCATTGCGCCACAAGATGTCCTGCCAGCGTATTTGCGGCAGAAGGTCGCCGAAAAACCAACCGCGATGTCGTAACAGAACTGTAATATTGTCTTGGTCTAATCCCGCTGGCAGTAGTATTCCGCATGGATAGAGATGGCAGCTAACAAAATATTGATCGTCGAGGACGAAGCGCCGATCCGGGAAATGATCGCTTTTCACCTTGCTCGAGCGGGCTACGAGACGCTGGAAGCAGCGGATTGTCGAGCCGCGCGGCAATTGCTCGCCGATGAGCAGCCGGACATGGCGATTATTGACTGGATGCTACCTGACATGAGCGGACTGGAGTTGACTCGTTTGCTCAAGCGGGACAAGGCAAATGATGATCTGACTATCATCATGCTGACGGCGCGGGCCGATGAATACGACAAAGTCGCGGGGCTTGAGAGTGGGGCTGACGACTACATCACCAAACCCTTTTCACCGCGCGAGCTTGTTGCACGCATTCAAGCCGTATTGCGGCGCGCGAGCGCCAGCGATGGTGAAACGATTAGCTCAGGCGTTCTGCAACTCGACTCAGCCGGACATCGGGTCAGCGCCAATAGCAGTGAAGTGAAACTCGGACCGACCGAGTATCGCTTGCTCAAATTTCTAATGATGCATCCGGATAGGGTCTATGGTCGTGCACAGTTACTTGATCGGGTCTGGGGTGCCAATGTGTACGTTGAAGAACGCACGGTCGACGTGCATGTGCGTCGCCTGCGCAAAGCATTGGCGGCGCAGGGTGCGGACGATTACATCCAGACGGTTCGTGGCGCGGGCTATCGTTTTTCCACACGCAATACTTGAGATTTCAGGGTAATGCCAGAATCGAGGCGTAAATTCATAGTTGGGCTGGTGCTGTTTCTGAGTGCTGGCGGCTTGCTTGGCTGGTTCTACGACAAGCCCATGGCAGGCACGCTGATAGCGGCACTATTGGCACTGATCTGGCAGGTTCGACAGTTACTCGCGTTCGATCGGGCGCTTCATACCGGTGACTTTGATGATTTTCGTTACGGTGAGGGAATCTGGCAGCAGATTTTCTCCAGGTTCACGTACGAACATGAACGTGGCGGGCGTTATAAAACTCAGTATCGGCAGGTGCTCAAGGAAATTCGCAAATCGACGAATGCGATGCCTGATGGCGCGGTCATTTTGGACAACAACAACGACATCATTATCTGCAATCGTGCCGCCAAAAGCCTTGCCGGCCTGAAGCGCAAGAAAGATCGTGGCCAGCGCGTCGACAATATTCTGCGCGACCCTGATCTCACGGAATTATTGCAACGTGGCGACACGACGAATTCGATCGACATCGCGTCCCCGGTCAATGATGGTGCGTGGCTCAATTGCCGGGTTGTGCCCTACGGTGCCGATCAGAAATTATTGCTGCTTCGCGATGTTACAAATCGCATCATTTTGAATCGTATGCGGCGAGACTTCGTAGCGAATGCGTCGCACGAATTGCGCTCGCCTTTGACTGTCATCTCCGGTTACCTGGATGCGATGGTTGAAGACGAGGACGTCATGTCCGCCTGGGGCGCACCCATGGCGCAAATGCAGTCTCAGTCGCGACGAATGACCCAAATCGTTAGCGAAATGCTGGAACTGTCTCGGCTGGAAGGATCGGGACCTGCGTCGAAAGAGGATGTCGTCGACGTTGCGGCACTTCTGGTCACAGGTCGCAACGCGTTTCAGGGGGGCGCCGATGCCTCGACGATACGGATCGAGTCTGAATCATCGGCGCTACTGCGCGGCGACAGCGGTGAGATTGAGTCTGTTGTCACCAACCTGCTGTCTAATGCAATACGGCATACGCCGCCGCAGGGAGTCGTAACGCTAACCTGGCGCTCTGATCCGGGCGGCGCCGACCTTGTGGTCAGCGATACCGGAGAAGGTATTGCCGAGGAGCATATTCCGCGCTTGACCGAGCGCTTTTTCCGAGTTGATCGCGGCCGGGCGCGGGAGGATGGTGGTATAGGCCTAGGTCTCGCGATCGTAAAACACGTGCTGAGCCGGCATGATGCTGAGCTCAAAATCTCGAGCGAACCCGGTGCCGGTAGCACCTTTTGCTGCCATTTTCCGCCGGATCGCGTTATTTACGAACCATTGTCATAAATCTGCAATATTTCTGTCATCGAAGGGAAACGCAACGTCGGTAACGTGCCGTTCACACTCTCGAAACATAAGGACTTGCACCGATGAAGCTGACCGCCAGACTTTCCTGCGCTGTATTACTCGCCGCGTTCATTCCGCTCGCGTCTAATGCCCAGGAGAAAAGCGACTGGATCGATCGAATCGCGTTCAAGGGCGATCTTCGCCTGCGTTTTGAAGGCATTGATGAGGACGGCGAAGAGAGCCGCAATCGTGGCCGGTATCGCGCGCGTCTCGGAGTCACGGCTGATGTTCAGCCAAACGTCAAAGTGATCCTGGAATTCGCTTCCGGTGCAGATAATCCCACGTCGAGGAACGTAACATTCGACGGTGGATTCACGACCAAGGACATGGGCCTCGACCTGGCCTACGCAGAGTGGGCGGCTACCGATAACCTCACCGTCTACGGCGGCAAAATGAAAAATCCGCTGTATCGTGCCGGTGGCGCGCCGTTGATTTGGGACGGCGATCTCAATCCGGAAGGAATTGCGCTGAAGTTTAGCAAAGGTGCATTTTTCGCCACAGCTGGGTCTTTCTCGGTTGAAGAGCGCTCTTCAAGCAGTGATTCCTTGTTAGTGGCGGCGCAGGTCGGTGGAAAATTCAAGCTTAGCGATAACATGAAGCTGACTGCCGGAGTGGGTTACTTCGCTTACTCCAACACGATTGGCAACGAGCCGTTCTATAACGGCAGCAGTAAGGGCAACTCGGTCGATATCGATGGCAATTACCTCTATGAATACAAAGACACCGAAGTCTTCGCGCAGCTGGACACGAAAGTTGGTGATTGGCCGTTGTCGGTCTATGCGCAGTGGGTCAACAACAGCGACGTAAGTGAAGAGGATTCAGGTTACGCGGTTGGCGCGAAGTTCGGCTCGGCCAAAGCAAAAGGCGACATGGAGTTTAGCTGGACCTATCAGGACATCGAGGCTGATGCCGTGATCGGCACATTCAACGACTCAGATTTCGGTGGTGGCGGGACGGACGCTTCAGGTCACATACTCAAAGGCAAATACGCAGCATCCAAGTCGATCTCGCTTGCTGGTACCTTCTTCATCAACGAGATTGACCGGTTTCAGGGGACGGAGCACGACTTCAATCGCTTCCAACTTGACGTACAATTCAGTTTCAAATGACCAGGTGGTGGGAATCTAAATCATGGAAGCATCTGACCTGACAGATCACATTTCTCGGCGCTTCAACAAAGACATTGAAGACCTTCGCAATCATGTTCTTGCAATGGGTGGCCTCGTCGAGGCTCAGTTGGCGAAAGCAATATCTGCAATGGTCAGCGGCGACAGCGAACTCGGGCTTCAAGTCGCTAGTGACGATTACAAGGTTAACGAGATTGAAGTTAGTATCGACGAAGAGTGTAGTCGGATACTGGCGACGCGCTCGCCGGCGGCTGGCGATCTGCGCCTGATAGTGGCCATCATCAAAACGATTACTGACCTTGAGCGCATCGGTGACGAGGCCGAGAAAATCGGTTTTCTAGCGTCCAGGTTGGCAGGGATGGATCGGCCATCCGATTCCTATCGGGAATTGAAGACATTGGGCACACACGTATCACATATGTTGCGTGATGCCATGAATGCATTTGCCCGGTTTGATGTTGACGAGGCGTTCGAGGTCGTACGTGAAGATGAGCGCGTCGATGAAGAATACGAGGCGATCCAACGCCAGTGCATCACGTTCATGATGGAGGATCCACGCAGCATCAAGCGTGTAATGAACGTAACGTGGGCGGCTCGCTCGCTCGAGCGCATCGGTGATCATGCCAAGAACATTTGTGAGTATGTTATCTATATGGTTCACGGCCGAGATGTGCGTCATACTGGCATCTCCGACGCCGAAGAGCTCGTTGCCGACTGATTTAGCATGACTGTACCTGATCAACGTGTCCTGAATTTCGCGGGCTTTCTTTGCTGTGCCGGCATGATGGGCTTTGCGCTTTACGCGCAACATATTCTTCTTCTTGACCCATGCCCAATGTGTGTTTTCCAGCGCCTGGCTGTTATTGGGCTCGGCAGTTTTTTTCTGCTGGCAGCTTTGCACAATCCCGACGGCTGGGGGCGGCGTGTGTATGCCGTGTTCATGGCGATTTTCGCGCTGTTCGGATTGGGAGTTGCCGGATGGCATGTTCGACTGCAGAACCTGCCGCCGGACGAGGTTCCGTCCTGTGGGCCGGGTCTCGACTATATGCTCGAAAATTTCCCGGTAGGTGATGCGCTGCGCATGGTCTTCAAGGGCTCTGGCGAGTGCGCCGAAGTCGTCTGGAGTTTCCTGGGGCTATCGATGCCCGCGTGGGTGTTCATTTCGTTGCTCGTGGTTGGTGGCGTCGGATTCTGGAATAACCTCAGGAAATCCTCTTAGCCATCGCGGGAGCAGGTCGTGTGACGATTTATCAGGTCAGCATCAATTCCGCTATTCGCTGATACATCGTCGTAAGCTTCACGACATCATCGATACGGACGTGCTCATTCACCTTGTGGATAGACGCGTTTACGGGACCGAGTTCGACAACGTCTGTTCCCGCCGGCGAAATGAACCGTCCGTCAGACGTTCCGCCACCCGTAGATAATTCCGGTGCTTTATCCGTTTGTTCACTAACCGCCTGCGTGACCGCTTCGGTAAGTTTGCCTGCGCTTGTGAGAAACGGTTCGCCCGACAAATGCCAGTTCAACTCGTAGTCAATATCATGTGCATCGAAGATGGAGTGCACCTTGGCTTTGAGCCTTTCGTGATCCCATACGGTTGAATAGCGAAAATTGAATCGTGCGCTGAGTTCTGCTGGAGTGACATTCGGTGCTCCTACGCCGGCACGTATGTCGACGACCTGAAAGCTCGTTGGCGGGAAGAACTCGTTTCCCTGGTCCCACTCAATGGCGTTGAGCTCGGACAAGACCGGCGCGAAGCGCCCGATCGGATTGTCGGCAAGATGTGGATAGGCGACATGTCCCTGAATGCCGCGTACGGTCAATATGCCACTCAAAGAACCACGACGGCCAACGCGAACGATATCGCCCAGTGTATTTTGACTAGACGGCTCACCGAGTACGCACCAGTCAATGTGGTCACCACGTGCTTGCAGAGTTTCGATGACCTTGAGTGTGCCGTCTCGCGCGCGTCCTTCCTCATCACTGGTAATTAGCATTGCGAGACTGCCGTTGTGATTCGCATGGGCGTCGACGAATCGCTCCAGCGCGACGACCATTGCGGCAAGACCGCTTTTCATGTCTGCCGAGCCCCGGCCGAATATGTTGCCGTCGCGAACGACTGGCTCGAACGGGTCACTTTGCCATTCGCTGTCGGAGCCAGGCGGCACAACGTCAGTGTGCCCTGCGAAACACAGAACCGGACCAGAGTTGCCACGGCGAGCCCAGAGATTTTTGACATCTCCGAAGGGCAGGGCCTCGCACTCGAAGCCGAGTCGAGTCAGGCGCTCCGCGAGAATTTCCTGACATCCGGCGTCGTCGGGCGTGATGGACGGGCGCCGAATCAGCTCATTGAGGAGCGCAATAGACGGATGTTCGAAATCATTGTCGTCAGGTGTTGTCATCGAGTCTCACAAGTCATTCTAACCATCCGAAATATAACGAGAAATTAACAAGTCATCGTTTCTGCATATGAGCATCAATAATGGCTGTTTGCAACAATTCGGTAACAATTGACCGCTAAGCTGTGCGCCATATCACCCTACAACCCGGAGAGATTATTGTGGCAAAAAGAAACACAGCAATAGTAGTGCTTGCAAGCGCGGTCGTTGCGACTGTTCTCTCGGCAGCTGCGATTGCGCAGGCCGGCCGAGATTATATCTATATCGTTGGATCATCGACCGTGTACCCGTTCGCGACTGTGGTTGCCGAGCGTTTCGGTCGTGGTACCGAATTCAAGACGCCAAAAGTCGAGTCGACCGGCTCCGGTGGCGGGCTCAAATTATTCTGCGAAGGTGTCGGCGTTGATTATCCTGACATCACGAACGCGTCTCGCGCGATCAAACAGTCCGAAGTCGACAAATGTGCCGGTAATGGAGTTACGGATATTGTCGAAGTCAAAATCGGTTATGACGGAATCGTCATCGCCAATGCCATTGGTGCAGAGGCCGTTAGCCTTACACTGGCGGACATATTTCTGGCGCTGGCGAAAAATGTACCGGGCGAGAAAGACGGCGAACTCATTGAAAACCCCTACACGACATGGGCCGATGTTAACGCCGAGCTACCTGAAGTGCGGATCGAGGTTCTGGGCCCGCCGCCGACATCGGGTACGCGCGATGCTTTCGTCGAGCTGGCCATGGAGGGCGGTTGCAAGAGCGTCCCGTGGATCAAAGCCCTGAAGAAGTCCGACAGCAACGCGTATAAGGCTGTTTGTCACACGATTCGCGAAGACGGCGCATTTGTCGAGGCTGGCGAGAACGACAACCTGATCGTGCAGAAATTGGAGGCAAACCCGAACGCTTTCGGCATTTTTGGATTCAGCTTCCTCGATCAAAATACAGATAAGGTCAAGGGATCAATGGTCGCCGGTATTGCGCCGACTTTTGATGCAATAGCAAATGGCGACTACCCTGTCTCGCGGCCTTTGTATTTCTACGCCAAGAAGGCTCACGTCGATGTCATTCCGGGCCTGCGTGGATTCCTGCGCGAATTTTCGTCAGAGCGTGCCTGGGGCGATGAAGGTTATCTGTCAGATCGCGGCCTGATCCCGATGCCGGAAGAAGAGCGCAGCGAAATCGCTGCAGCTGTTCGGGAACTGAAGCCTTTATCCGCAGCAGCGCATTAAAACGAACTGCTCCTGATTGCTAATGTGAAAGCAAAGTGCAAAGTACCACTCTGATCTTGATTCTTGGCGCGATGGCTGTCGCCGCGTTCTATATTGGACGCGGCCGTTCCGTCGCTGTGGTTGGTGGGCCGCAGCACGGTACGAATTTGCATTCTCTGCCAGGGTATTACGGCTATTTCACTGCGATCTGGTGTTTGCTGCCTGCGCTTGCAGTTATGGCGATTTGGGTGGTACTCGAGCCTCGGGTGATCGTTGCGTTGATCATTAACGGCCTGCCTGAGGCGCAACGCTCGTTGTCGCCAGGTGAGCTCAATTTGCTGGTTAACAACATCCAGAACCTGGCCGCCGGTGATGTGGTCAGTGGCAATGTCGATGTCTTGCTCAAAGAGGCGTCGGTACGGCTTTCCGATTATGTGGTGACGAGTCGCCGTATCTTAACGGTGTTGTCGCTGGGGCTGGCCGGGCTCGGCGGTACGGTCGCATTGAGCCGTATTCGACCGGACTTCAGGGCGCGAAACCGAGTTGAGAAAATCATTCTGGTGATGCTCATCGCGGCATCGAGTATTGCCATTTTCACGACAGTCGGCATCGTGCTGTCGGTACTTTTCGAGGCGATTCGATTTTTTCAGGAGGTTTCGTTATCGGAATTCCTGTTCGGATTGAATTGGAGCCCGCAAACGGCAATTCGGGCAGACCAGGTTGGGTCATCCGGTAGTTTCGGCGCCGTACCACTTTTTGCAGGTACCTTGCTAATCACGGCTATTGCGATGTTCGTAGCGGTTCCGGTTGGACTAATGACGGCAATTTACCTTGCCGAGTACTCGCCGAATCAAATTCGCGGGATTGCAAAACCCTTGCTTGAGATTCTTGCCGGTATCCCGACTGTGGTCTACGGATTTTTCGCTGCCCTTACCGTAGCACCGTGGGTGCGGCGGGTGGGCGAATCGATTGGATTTGAAGTGGCATCCGAGAGTGCGCTGGCGGCAGGCCTTGTGATGGGGATCATGATAATTCCGCTTGTCTCCTCGCTGGCTGATGACGCTATTAATGCGGTGCCAAGCGCCATGCGCGACGGTGCACTAGCGCTAGGCTCAACGCGCTCTGAGACGATGACCAAGGTCATTCTTCCCGCAGCGTTGCCGGGCATTGTTGGCGGCATCTTGCTGGCAGTATCGCGCGCTATTGGCGAGACCATGATCGTTGTCATGGCTGCAGGACTGGCCGCCAATCTGACGGCAAATCCGTTTGCGGCCGTGACGACGGTAACGGTACAAATTGTCACCTTGCTCGTTGGTGTCCAGGAATTCGATAGTGCGAAAACACTGGTGG
>CAYTNO010000027.1:0-11204 GCA_964439125.1 uncultured Woeseiaceae bacterium
ATTGCGGCGGCAGCACCGAAACGCACTGCGCCACTCGTCGATAAAATTATGAACATCGGTTTGCTGCGTCCTTTGGTCAAATCGATGCTCATCAAACAAGTCGCCGGAAAGGCGCGCAAAGATCACTATCCGGCTCCGTACGCCATGATAGATCTCTGGGCGCGCTTTGGAGCTTCAACCAAAACGGGTTATGAAGGCGAGGCACGATCGTTCGCCCAACTAATGTGCTCAAGCACATCACGAAATCTCGTTCGCGTATTCTTTTTACAAAGCAAATTAAAAAGCCAGGGCAAAAAGACCGAGAAGAAGATCGAGCATGTGCATGTCGTGGGTGCCGGCGTAATGGGTGGCGATATCGCCGCGTGGTGCGCGCTGCGCGGCCACAGTGTGACATTGCAGGATCGCGAAGAAAAATACATCGAGCCAGCGATGGGTCGAGCGCAGAAGCTTTTCGCAAAACGCGTTCGGGATGAAGGTGAGCGTGCAGCGACATCGGCGAGACTGGTCTCAGACGTTAATGGCGACGGTGTCGCAAAAGCCGACCTGGTGATCGAGGCTATTTTCGAGAATCTCGAGGCCAAACAGACGCTGTACCAGTCGTTGGCTAAAAATATGAAACCGGACGCACTATTGGCGACGAATACGTCAAGTATTCGGCTGGAAGAGTTGCGGACGGTACTGGACAAGCCCGAGAAATTTATCGGCATCCATTTCTTTAACCCGGTCGCATTGATGCCACTGGTCGAAGTCATTCGATGCAGTGACACCGACCAAGAGTCTCTTGATCAGGGATTTTCTTTTGTCAAAGGCATTGGCAAGTTTCCTCTCGAGTGCCTGAGTTTTCCGGGGTTCGTCGTCAACCGAATTCTCGCGCCGTACATGGCTGAAGCGATGTACCTGGCGGAGTCCGGTGTTCCACTTGTCGCCATTGATAAGGCTGCCGAGAAATTCGGCATGCCGATGGGTCCTGTTGAACTAATCGATAGCGTCGGTATCGATGTGGCTTTGCATGTCTCAAAGGTATTGGGTGCTGCTTCAAATCGCCCTATACCGGCGGCTCTTGAGGAGATGGTCGAAAAAGGTCATCTGGGTCGCAAGTCCGGCCGTGGTTTTTATGAGTGGAAAGATGGCAAGGCTATCAAACCTGCTGCTCAATCCAGCAACGTTGCAGACGATCTGGAAGATCGACTTATTCTTCCCATGGTCAACGAGGCCATTGCCTGCCTTGCCGATGGCGTTGTTTCTGACAGTGATCTGCTTGATGCCGGCGTTATCTTCGGAACCGGTTTTGCGCCATTTCGTGGAGGACCTGTTAACTATGCACGTGAACGTGGCCTCGACGCGGTCAAGAGCCGCCTCGAAGAACTGGCGTCGGCTCATGGTGATCGATTCACTCCAAATCCGGGTTGGTCTGACCTATAGGCGTGTGTTTCGCCCTAATCCGTCCTAAACTGTGCGCCGCTTCACGCTGCGCACTATAGCAGTACCGGAAGTCGTTGAATTAAAGGTAGAATACCGCGTATATGAGCGTAATCAGGATGATCTATGACCACTGAGCAGATAAGTGCGACCCTGCTCAAGCGTTTTTCGCCATTGAATGGCCTGAAGCGCGACAACCTTGCGGCTCTTTTGCGCAAGGTTCAGCTGCGTGAATTATCACCAGGCCAGGTGTTATTCAAGGAAGGCGACACTGAGAAGCGCACGTTCTACATCGCTTCGGGCATTCTCGAGTTGTTGGATCAGGGCAAAGTCGTAGATAAGGTTGAAGGTGGTACAGATACTGCCCGTAATCCGGTTGCCCCGGTACTTCCAAGACGATTGTCCGCGCGGGCACGCGACCGCGTGCAATTTATCTCGATAGACAGTGATTTGCTTGACGTCATGCTGACGTGGGATCAAACCGGTACTTATGAAGTGACCGATTTACAAGGCAAGCCCGACGAAAGCGGCCAGGACTGGATGACGATGCTGCTGCAGACCAAAGCATTTCACAAGATACCGCCGGCTAATATTCAAGCGATCTTCATGCGTATGCAACAGATCAACTACAAGAGCGGCGATGTCGTTCTCAAGCAAGGCTCTGAAGGCGACTATTTTTATGTTCTGACCAGAGGCCAGGCTGTCGTGACGCGTGAAACTCCTTTATCAAAAGAGGGAATCAAGCTCGCAGAGCTGCAAGTTGGCGATACTTTCGGTGAGGAAGCGCTGATTTCCGATGCCAAACGCAATGCGACCGTGACGATGGCGGTGGATGGTGCTGTGATGCGCCTCGGCAAGGACGATTTCAAGAAGCTCTTGAACGAACCCATGCTGGATTGGTTGTCGCAAGATGAAGCTGAGAAGATCGTTGCCGATGGCGGCAAGTGGCTCGATGTGCGCCTGCCGAGTGAGTTCGACAACCAGCATATGGACGGTGCTATCAACATCCCGCTGTACTTCATTCGACTAAAGATCAATACGCTTGATTACGACATCAAGTACGTCGTTTGTTGTGATACGGGGCGACGCAGCTCAGCCGGCGCGTACATTCTCAACGAGCGCGGCTATCAGGCTTACGTCTTGCGTGGTGGGGTCAACAAGAATTAGTCCGTAGCGACCGCTACATCGTATGCGTGGGTTTATCTCCGCCAAGTGCACCGGCCAGATAGTTTTCGATTTTCTTTTGTGTGTTGCCCTGATCCTGGTCAGAGAACTGCACGCCTATGCCAGCGGTGCGCTTGCCCTGCGCGCCTTTTGGCGTCATCCAGATGACCGTGCCTGCCACCGGGATTTTTTCTTCCTCGCCCATCAGGTTCAGAAGCATGAACACTTCGTCTCCCAGGCGATAAGAGCTGTTCGTTGGTATGAACAGGCCGCCATTGATCACGAACGGCATATACGCCAGGTACAAGGCGCTCTTGTCCTTAATGGTCAGCGTCAGTAGTCCTGGTTTACTCATGTACTTCCCTCGTTACCTGGTATTACCGCATCGGGTCGCGCAGCGGATCCTTGCCAGTATTTTTCAGGCCCTCGGCCCAGTCAATAAGCAAGCTTTCCAGCGTCAATTGCTTGTTAAAAGACCCTGCCGGCTGTCCACGCAGCCCGTTGATTATGTCTAAATAGCAGAACAGATTTCGCCTGTCTATGCGCTTGAGCACAGATTCGTCGATAACCCCTGAAACGCCGGCTTTTTGACCCGTCAGACCCAGCAAAGCGCCTTGCTGAACCTGTCGTGCCAGCCAGTCCAGCACAAATGGCGCTTCCAATTTGGTCCATTTTGCTGCGATTTCCAGTGCCGATGCGGAGCCGCGTCCGACAGCCGCGAAATCTCGTCCCATGGCGACGTGCGTATCCAGCTGCTCAAGTGCGACGATGGCCGCCAGTGGCGCGTTGCCGGCCAAGGCCAGGGCTTGGGGCCAGACGGCTCCCGGCTGAAGTCGATCCAGCCACTCAAGGCCGTCTGCAACTGCTGGTACAGCGAAGTCAATGCGCTGGCAGCGACTGAAAATGGTTGCAGGCAGCTTTCCCGACTTGTCGGCCACCAGAATCAACAGTGCATCGCCTGGAGGCTCTTCCAGGGTCTTGAGGAGGCTATTGGCCGCACTGATGGTCATCGCATTGGCGGGCTCAATTATGGCGACCTTGCCCTTACCCTTGTAGCTGGTCAGGCTAAATTCGGCCACGAGCTGGCGGATCTGGTCGATACCAATGCTTTCTTTGTCCTCTAGCGGTGCGACGACGTGCAAATCAGCGTGAGCCGGCGGCTCCGCCGGGTACTGCGGCATGTCGAATCTGGCTCCGTTACCCAGCCGCAGCGACGCGATCCAGGCGGCAGCAGCCCTTTTGCCGACGCCAGCAGGTCCTGCGAGTAGGACGGCGTGCGGCTCACGACCCTGTTTGACGCGATCGAGCCACGAATTAGCGAATTTTGAATGCCACGTAATATTCATATAATCAATGAATTACAAGATTAACTTAATCTATTATATTGCTATCGATTGCGACCACTATCGATTCGATATCGTCACGCACGGCATTGATATCTGCGCTCGCATCAACAATGACGAATCGATCGGGGTCGGACTCCGCGAGACTCAAATAACAGGCTCTAACGCGTTCGAAGAATGCAGCGCGTTCGGATTCAATACGGTCCCGCGCACTACGCTTGTCGGCTCGGCTCATACCTACCTCTACGGGCGCATCCAGCAAAATCGTGACATCGGGTTTCAGGTCACCAAGTACCAAACTGGCGATCTGATCGATGTCCTCCATTGGCAGCCCTCTTCCACCACCCTGATACGCGCGGCTGGCATCTACAAAACGATCGCAGACGACCCAGGTTCCATTGGCAAGAGCTGGGGCGATAACGTTGTTAACGTGCAGCGAACGTGCAGCGAACATCAGCAAAAGTTCAGCAACGTCGGGCATAGGCTCATCACCATGATGGAGCAGCAAATCCCGGATGCGCTCAGCCATTGGCGTTCCACCAGGCTCTCGAGTGGTCAGAACCGTATGACCGCGTGCCTCTATTGCTTTGGTGAGGTGCTCGACATTGGTCGACTTGCCGACGCCTTCTATGCCCTCAACCGTAATGAATTTTCCCGTTTCCATACTACTTACCTTGCTGTCGCTGGCGTCGAAGACGTTTCAGGTACTCAGTGACGGCTGCATCGTGCTCTGCTTTTGTGGCAGAAAACGCGTGACTGCCGTCCCCCAGCCCTGTCGCAACGAAATACAACTCTTCGCCCTCTTCCGGGTGCAGAGCGGCATGAATCGCGGCTCGCCCCGGCATTGCAATTGGAGTCGGTGGCAGGCCGTGTCGTGTATAGGTGTTGTACGGCGTATCCGTTCGTAAATTTTTGCGCGTCAGGTTGCCGTTGAAACCTTTACCAATTCCATAAATGACTGTGGGGTCTGTTTGCAGGCGCATGCGTTTACCCAGTCGACGCACAAACACACCCGATATCTTCGCTCGTTCATCAACCCGCGCCGTCTCTTTTTCGATTATGGATGCCAGCGTCAGTGCTTCATACGGCGTCTTGATCGGCAGCGCCTCATCCCGGCCGGCCCATTCTTCGCGCAGCACGGTCCGCATCAGATCGAAGGCCTGTTTCAGCAGCGCTCGGTCACTTGTACCGCGGGGAATACGGTAGGTCTCAGGGAGAAATAGCCCTTCCGGATGGCGTGTAGCTGCCTTAAGCTCTTCCAGCACAGCGGGCCAGTCTTCATCCGTCAGACTCGCTTCAATGCTCGCATTCTGATGCAATGCGTCAAGCAACTCCCATTGATTCCAGCCTTCAATAATGGTGAATGAATAGAGTTGTACGTCACCGCTGGTGAACTGCTCCAGCAATTGCACGGGCGTAGTTCCCTGCCTGATTCTGTAATCGCCGGCCTGTATCTCACTTGCCTGCCCGACCCACCTCGCATACGCGCGAAAGATTACAGGATGACTGATGATGGATTGGGCAGCGAGTTCATCGCTGACGGAACGAAATGAAGCCCCCGATTCAATTTCGAACACCGCGCCTTCTTCGTTTACGGCGACCGGCGCGTGCAGGAATGCATTCATGCGCACGGCTGCGAAGACCGTTGCAATCAGCAAAGCACCGAGTATCCAGCTGCCGGCAATCAGCAGTCGTCTCAAGTCACACACTCCGCAGGGAAGAAATCGTTGCTAATAATACCGCAGAGATGACCACCAGGCGCGATAGCCTGGGCGCGGAGGCCCACCTATTCGTATGCTCGAAAAATGAGAGTACCGTTAGTGCCACCAAAGCCAAACGAATTCGAAATAACGGTTTTGATCGCAGCATCGCGCGCCTCGTTGGGCACGTAGTTCAGATCGCACGCAGGATCCTGGTTATCGAGGTTCGTCGTTGGAGGCGCGACCTGATTCTGCATGGCCTGAATGGAGAAAATAGCCTCCGCAACACCGGCGGCACCGAGCAAATGCCCCGTCGTCGACTTTGTCGAGCTGACAAGAAGTTGGTCGGCGGCATCGCCGAATGCCCGGCGTATGCCTACGGATTCACCGATGTCTCCTGCCGGCGTTGAGGTGCCATGTGCGTTGAGATAATCGATGTCGGATGGGTCTATGCCAGCATCGCGAATGGCGGCAGTCATCGATTTTCGGGCGCCTTCGCCATCCGCTGGCGGCGTAGTGATGTGGTACGCGTCACCGCTCATCCCAAAGCCGATGAGTTCACCGTATATTGTCGCGCCGCGGGCTTTGGCGTGCTCGAGTTCTTCAAGGACCATGCAGCCTGCTCCGTTGCTCAACACGAATCCATCACGATCAATGTCGAACGGCCGACTTGCATGTGTGGGGTCATCGTTGCGTGTGGACATGGCCCGCGCCGAGCAAAATCCACCCATCGCCAGCGGTGTGGTGGCGTATTCGGAGCCGC
This sequence comes from uncultured Woeseiaceae bacterium, assembly GCA_964439125.1. Taxonomy (GTDB): domain Bacteria; phylum Pseudomonadota; class Gammaproteobacteria; order Steroidobacterales; family Woeseiaceae; genus UBA1847. The sequence goes on from CAYTNO010000027.1 coordinate 6,390, forward strand.
CAGCCAGCATTACGTCGGCGTCACCATGTTGGATCATGCGTCCGGCAAAGCCAATGCAATGTGATGAAGTTGCGCAGGCGGTGACAATCGAAACGTTCGGCCCTGTGATGTGCTCCATGATGCTAACGTAACCGGAGGTCATATTGATTATGCTGCCAGGGATAAAAAACGGAGAAACTTTGCGCGGCCCGCCCTGGAGCATTTTAGTGTGGTTGTCTTCGATGAACTTGATGCCGCCAATACCAGACCCCATCGCGACACCGATGGTGTGACCGTTTTCTTCGGTTATCTCAAGACCGGCATGCTTGATGGCCTCTACGCTTGCACCAATGCCGTAATGCACAAAAGGATCCGTCTTACGAGCATCCTTCGTCGACAGATAATCGCTTAGCTCAAAGCCTTTGACGATGCCGCCAATGCGCGTTGAAAATTCACTGGTATCGAAATCTTCAATCTGCTGTATGCCGGACACGCCTTCGCATACGCTTTTCCAGGCAGCATCAAGCTCGCAGCCCACCGGCGAGATGATTCCCATGCCGGTAATGACAACGCGTCGTTCTCTCAAAGTAATTCCGTATTGTTGAGGCAGAACTGCCGGAGTGTCGGGGATAGAAAAGGCGCGGCGCATCTGCGCCGCGCCTCAGACTCTAATCGCTGCTTTTGCTTGCCGTCACAAAGTCGATGGCTTGTTGAACAGTTGTGATTTTTTCGGCTTGCTCGTCCGGAATTTCTGTCTCAAATTCCTCTTCGAGGGCCATCACCAGTTCAACGGTGTCGAGTGAATCGGCACCCAGATCATCAACAAATGAAGCATCGTTCGTAACCTCGTCTTCTTTTACACCGAGTTGTTCGGCAACGATGCCCTTAACTTGTTCTTCGATACTGCTCATAGTGGTCGCTTCTCCTGAGAAGACTCATCAAAAATGTAGCACGGCATTGCCATTAGTGGCGCTATCTTATGCCCTTAAACATCCCATAATCTACTGTAAGCCCTTGATATTTCACGGTGGGAGTTGGCCGTGGGACGGTATTGTATGTGAATCGCTCATCGCAATCTACACACAATATCGCGCAAATTAGTCCATCAGCATGCCGCCGTTTACGTGCAATGTCTCGCCCGTGATATAAGCGCCGGCCTCAGACGCCAAAAATAGCACCGCAGCCGCAATGTCATCTCCGCCGCCCAGACGTCCCAGCGGGATCTGTTTCAGCAGGTTATTGCGCTGTTCTTCGGGCAGTACACGCGTCATGTCTGTGTCGATAAAACCGGGTGCGACAACATTTATGGTGATGTTTCTGGAGCCTACTTCCCTCGCCATGGATTTCGAAAAACCGATTATTCCTGCCTTGGCCGCAGCGTAGTTTGCCTGGCCGGCGTTACCCATGACACCAATGACTGACGCGATATTGATGATGCGCCCTTTTTTTGCCTTCATCATGCCGCGAAGACACGCTTTACTGACGCGAAAAGCGCCGGAAAGGTTGGTCGAAATTACGTCATCCCACTCATCGGTTTTCATCCGCATCAGGAGATTGTCGCGCGTAATGCCAGCATTGTTTACGACGATCGTTGGAGCACCCTCGGATCCCTGAACGTCCTTTACGGCGGCTTGAACAGACTCGTCGTCAGCAATATTAAGGACGATGCCACGACCTTTGTCACCGAACTGTTCGGAAATTGCCTGCGCGCCCGCCTCACTGGTTGCCGTACCAATAACTATCGCTCCAGCGCTGACGAGTGCTTGCGCAATTGCTGCGCCAATGCCTCTCGTCGCGCCAGTTACCAGTGCTACCTGCCCTTCCAGGGCCGTACTGCTGAACAAACTGCTCATACTGTTTCCTTAATACTCCACTCTGTGGCGGCGCATTATATAGCTGGCGGTCGCCGGACTCTAATGCGCCAAATCGTGCTCGCGATCAAGCCACCAATAGCACCATAGAGGTGGGCGGCTGTAATGACAGCGCCACCGGTAGAGAATTCGGATCCCGGTATTGGCCCAAGCAATTGTTCATAAACGAGTTTCCCAACGACCGCTACTGCAAGCACGGCCATTTCGATCTTGCGCTGCCGATAAGCGGCGACGATTCCGGCCGCGAGGTATCCGTGCAGCAACCCCGACAGCCCGACGTACCATTGTAACTGAGGCTCCAGAACCCAAAAACCGATGTCGATGCAGACAACGGACACCAAAGTAACGACAATCCACTGTCGGTCGCGCAGGAATTCGCCGACCAGAAACCACACCAGCAGCAAACCAGCCCCGTTCAATAGCCAATGCGAAAAGCCCAGGTGAACGAAATGCCCGCTGACAAGCCGCCAGACTTCTCCATTGGCAATGCCATCGCGATCGTAGCGCAGCAATTCGCGCCCCCAATCGCCAGACAGAAGCATCAAAAAGGTTACTATTATGACAAGGCCCGGCAGCGCCCATCTTTGCAGATGACTTGCCACATAATGCCCTTGTTGCCGTTGGTCTAACCCCATGTTTGATATACTGACGTTTAACTGAGTAACGAGTCAATTTTGGCGGATATCCGCCGTGGAGCAATTGCTGTGAGTCAACAAGTCCGGACGCGCCCTGCCCTCCGTCTTCAGCGCGGTTTTACGCTGATCGAGATTATGGTCGTTGTCATTATTATTGGTATTCTCGCTGCGATCGTTGCGCCGAACGTCATTGGTCGCGTCGACGATGCGCAGATCACCAAAGCCAAAGCAGAGATAGCGAACATCGAAAATGCGATGAAATTCTACCGGCTTGATAACTTCGCTTATCCAAGTTCCGAGCAAGGTGTCGAATCATTGGTGACCAAGCCCTCAGATCCTAATATCAAGAACTGGAAGTCAGGTGGCTACCTGAGTCGTGTCCCGAACGATCCATGGGGCAACGCTTACCTTTACCTCAACCCGGGGAACCAGGGTGAGATCGATATCTATACGCTGGGTGCGGACGCCCGCCCCGGTGGTGAAGGTATCAACGCGGATATCGGCAACTGGTCCCTCGAGTAGCCGCATATTAACTGGCACGACAATCTGCTGCGATGACTATGCCCCGCCGCTCTAAAGGCTTCTCGCTGATCGAGATTCTCGTTGTGATCGTCATCATTGGCATCGTTAGCGGCATTGCGCTCTTGTCACTTGGCATCCTCGGTGATGATCGACAACTTCAGACGGAGGCGCGCCGGCTAACATCATTGGTCGAAGTTGCACAGGATGAGGCAATGATGCAGGGGCGCGAATTCGGTGTTGAATTCATGAACGATTCGTATCGCTTCGTTGAATACGATCCTTTTATCAATCAGTGGGGCGAGCTAATCGGCGACGAAATGCTGCGTCTTCGTGAGTTGCCCGACGACGTCGAATTCATACTCATGCTTGAAGGACAACGGGTTCTGCTCGACAACGACCCGGCTCGCTTTGAAGATCCCGAAGAGACTGCGGATCGTAACCTCACCGAAACCTACTCACCGCACATCTACGTCTTTTCCAGCGGTGACGTTACTCCGTACGACCTGGAAATCAGGCGAAGAAGCGACAGCGCAACTGTTGCAATAAAAAGCGACCTGACTGGCGCCGCCGAAGTCGTCACGGGCGAGGATTAATAAAAGTGCGCTCGCATCGCGATCGGGGATTTACGCTTATCGAGGTTATGGTTGCACTGGCGATCGTCGCGTTTTCTCTCACGGCAATTGCGGCGAGCATGGGTCAGATGATTGATACGGCGAATGCAATGCGCGAGCGCACGTACGCCAGTTGGATTGCCCAGAACGAGATCGCAGAAATGCGCCTGGCGAATGTCATACCGAAAGTGACGTCAACAAGTGGTGAGGTTGATTATGCAGGCACTGAGTGGGCGTGGCGTGCTGTAGTTTCAGAAACCGGCGTAGAGAATCTGTTTCGTGTCGATGTCACTGTCTCATATGCGGGCAGTCCGGATGGTATTCGCACCGTTTCCGGGTTCATCGGTGAGCCGGTGGCTGCGGGCCAGAGCAACCGTAGCTGGAATCGTGGCTCCGAGAATACCGGAGCGACAGAATGATCGTGCGGCGCAGCAGCGGTTTTACTCTGATCGAAGTGCTGGTTGCCATGGCTATCTTCGGCGTTATGTCGATGCTCGCATACATGACGTTGGGGCAAACACTGGCGAACGCAGAGATGCTGACGGAACGCATTGATCGCCTGCAAGCGGTGCAACGCACAGTGCGTTTCCTCAGTAACGACTTGTTACAGGCGGCTCCACGTCCTGTGCGGCTTGAACTCGGTGATTCAATGGGGTCTGCCGTACTGACCAGCCTTAGCGGCGAATTCGCGCTTGAGCTGACGCACGGCGGCTGGGGCAATCCAGCCGGTTTGCCGCGCGGCACGTTGCAACGTTCGGCGTACCGCCTCGAGGATGACGAACTGGTTCGCTACCACTGGAATGTCCTGGATCGGACATTTGCCAACGAACCTGTCGCAAACATCCTGCTCGATGATGTAGAGAGTTTGCTATTTCGCTATTTGGACACCGATGGTGAATGGAGTGAGGTGTGGCCACCTTTGGCACAACCAGGCATCCGTTCGCGACCCAGGGCTGTGGAAATTGTGCTGACGCTGGCTGACGAGGGTGAGATCCGCAGGCTGCTGGAGGTCTCACCATGAGACCGAGCCCAAGCGATCGGGGCGTAGCACTGATTACAGCCATTCTCATTACGGCTCTTGCCGGCACTGTTGCCGCCGGACTGGCGTGGGACAGTGCACTGGACATGCGACGCACCACGGTATTGCTGTATCGCGACCAGGCGTATCAGGTTGCACTCGGTGCCGAGAGCTGGCTG
>CAYTNO010000028.1:0-11084 GCA_964439125.1 uncultured Woeseiaceae bacterium
TTCAAAGTGACAGGCTGCGACGGCAATGTGTATCCGCCGATGAGCACACAACTCTGAGAGCTGGGTATCGAGGTCCACGAAGGATTCGATGCCGCACAGCTTGATCCTGCCCCCGACTGCATTGTTGTCGGCAATGTCATGAGTCGTGGCATGGAGGTCGTCGAGGCCATGCTCGATCGAGGCATTCCGTACACGTCAGGACCGCGTTGGCTGGCAGACAATGTCTTGCGCGACCGGCATGTTCTAGCCGTGGCGGGTACTCATGGCAAGACGACGGCGGCGAGCATGCTTGCGTGGATACTCCATGATGCGGGACAGACGCCAGGCTTCCTGATTGGCGGTATCCCTTTGAATTTCGGAGTCTCCGCGAGTTTCGGAGACTCAAAGTACTTTGTGGTTGAGGCCGACGAATACGATACGGCGTTCTTCGACAAACGCTCGAAGTTTGTGCATTACGGCCCCCGCACGCTGGTGCTCAACAATCTGGAGTTCGACCACGCCGATATTTTTGACGATATGAATGCGATCCTCTGGCAGTTTCATCAGTTGCTGCGAACAGTGCCCGGGACGGGTCGGGTTATCGCCAATGAGGCGGATGAAAACCTGACCAGGCTTATCGGCATGGGCTGCTGGACGCCGGTTGAAACTTTTGGAACCGGAAAGGGTGCAGACTGGAGCGCGCGATTCCTGGACTCGGCAGAACGGCGCATCAGTATTACCGCTCCTGGCGGGGAGTCGGGCGATGTGCGCTGGAATCTTGGCGGACGACACAACCTCGAAAACGCGCTCGCTGCGGTTGCGGCGGCGCAGTCCGCTGGCGTGAGTCTGAAGGAAGCGCTGCATGCCTTGTCCCGGTTTGAAGGCGTGAAGAGACGCATGGAACGAACGGCTACCGTCGGGAATATCGCCATCTACGACGACTTCGCCCATCACCCGACGGCAATTCGCCGAACAATTGCCGCGATGAAGCGACGCTATCCGGCGCAGCGTATCGTCGTCGCGATCGAACCTCGCTCCAATACAATGAAGCTGGGTGTGCACAATGAAACACTGGCACAGTCTCTTGATTTGGCGGATGTCGTGTGGATGTTTGAGCCGCCGGACGTAAATGCCGATTTTGTTGGTTCGTTAGCCCCACTTGGCGACAGGCTGCGAATGTTCAAGGACTACGACAAGCTCGTGTCGGATATGGCAGCCAAAGTCTTGTCAGGTGACCAGATCATTTTTATGAGCAACGGCGGCTTCGGATCGGCGCGCCAGACGCTAACGGCCGTTTTGCAGAGAACTCGAAGCGGCTAATCTTTTCGGGTCTATACCCTATGCTCGCCGCAATGCCTGTCTGCTATCCTCGTTTGTGTATGAAAGGATTCAGGCGAAATAAACTGACGGTGTTTGTACTGCTGGCGTCTCTATTGATGCGGGCGGGAATCCCTGATGGGTATATGCCTTCTGCCGGTGACAACGGCTTGTTGTTCGAGCTGTGCCCGGCCGGCGTGCCCGAAACGTTCATGCGGGCGCTTTCCGGCTCAGAACATCATCAGCATCATGCCGCTGCAGAATCCTCTGAGCCTCACTACGATGCAGGCCAATGTCCTATTGGCCATATCCTTTTGTTGTCCGTTGCTTTTGACGACTTATGGCAAATCGAATCTGCTCCTGCCGCGCAGGAATACATCGATACCTCCGCTCCAGCCTACGAATTTCAATCGGTAATCGGTCACCGTTCACGCGGCCCTCCGGCCTGATCTACGCAACAAGTTTGACCATTTTGCGATGCTGGTTTTGTCGCGAGTGTTTGTGTATTTCAGGAGAAAAAGAATGAGAATCTGCAAGAGAGCAGTGCTCGCTGCGCTTGTTTCTGTGCCGGCGATTGGTGTCGCTCAGGAGGCGCAGGAGGATGTTGACTCCGCGACTGATGAAATTGTTGTCGTCGGCCGATCCGTATCGACGAGCACGTCGCGCGTAGAAGTTGAACGCGAAATTCTGGTCGATACTGCTGTCGCCCTAAAAGAAATTCCCGGTGCCAACGTCAACAGCAATGGCGCGATCACCGGCATCGCACAGTATCGTGGCATGTATGGGGATCGCATCGCCGTGGATATCGACCAACTCGGCATAGTTACCGGCGGACCGAATGCCATGGACACGCCGTTGTCTTACATGTCGCCGATGATGACGGAAGAACTCGTCGTCACGCGAGGCATCGCAAGTGTGTCGCTCGCACCCGAAACGATCGGCGGACACATCAGCTCCAAGACATCTCGCGGTTCATTCGGTGAGAGCGATTTCGGTTTATCCGGTGTGCTTGGAGCACGTTTCTCCGACAACGGTGACGTTAGTACGTCAGTTGCTCGTTTGACGCTGGCCAATGAGCGTCATCGCGTGTCAGCGGTTACCGAGGTCGACAGCGGCCGTGACATCCAGACACCTGAAGGTGAAATCAGGCCGTCCCGGCTCAATCGCAAGCGATACGATCTTAGTTACGCGTTTGACGATACCGATAAGAGCTTTACCGTGTATGCCGGCAAGCTCGATACAGACGACACCGGAACACCGGCGCTGCCTATGGACATCGTCCTTATTGATACAACGCTGTTCGGTACGCAGTTTGCAATGCAAATTGATCCGAACTGGCTGCTGGAAGGACGATTCTCATATAGCGATGTTGACCACGTGATGGACAATTATTCACTACGACAGGCGCCGCTGCCGGCGATGTATCGTGTCAATGATGCGAGTGGCTCAGGGTCACAGTTCTATTTGGCGGGCACGTCGACCCGGGACAACTCGAAACTCGTGTTTGGTATTGATGGCATTACGGCACGACACGATTCTGTCATCACGAACCCGAATAATGCGATGTTTCAGGTGGATAACTTCACCGATGTTGAGCGCGACTTGCTTGGCGTCTTCGCGGAGTGGATTCGCGATGTCGATAGTGGCCAGGTTGAGGTCGGTCTGCGCTATAACCGTGTAGATACAGACGCCGCCGGCGTAGGTGCAACGGGCATGATGGCGGCGATGGGAGTCAACGTCGACTTACTCGCTGCAGACTTTGGCGCCGCCAAACGTGAGTTGGACTGGAACTCGCTCGACGGTGTCATAAAGTATCGACGTCTGTTTGCCAGTAACGCTGAATGGAGTATCGAAGTCGGTCGCAAGAGTCGCGCACCGTCTTATCAGGAGCTGTATCTCTGGCTGCCGATGCAGGCGACAGGCGGACTAGCCGATGGCAGAACCTATATTGGCAATCTCGACCTTCTGCAAGAGCGCTCGACCGAACTTGTCATTGGTATCAGTGCGGACGCAGGTTCCTGGTCAGCATCGCCGCAAATCTTTTACAAGAGAGTCAGCGACTACATCCAGGGCGTACCGTCTACCAACATGACGGCAAACATGGTGGCGACGATGATGACCGGTGATCTGCCTTTGCAATTTGCAAATGTCGATGCGGAGTTGTGGGGCTTCGATGCAGCGTGGAGTTACACGCTGAGTGAGCGATTCTTGTTGGATGGCGTCGTGACTGCGATTCGTGGTCGTCGAACTGACGTTAGCGATGATCTGTATCGCCTGTCGCCGTTCAACGCGAGTGTTGGGCTTACCTACAATGCTGATTCATGGGCACTCAAGACCGAATTGATCCGGTATGCAAATCAGAACAACGTCTCAAGCTACAATGCTGAGACTGAGACGCCAGGATACTGGCTGGCCAATCTCGGGCTCACGTGGAACCCGAAAGCGTCGTTGCGCGCCGAGGCTCGCGTCGACAATGTCATGAACGAGAGTTACCAGGATCATGTCACGGGCATCAATCGTGCGGCCGGTTCGGACATACCCGTAGGGCAACGTTTGTTCGGCGCGGAGCGCACCCTGAGCGTTGGTTTGATCTACAGCTTCTGACCCATCACTTTTGCGGCGGCGGCGAGAGTTTGCTCTATCTCGTCGTTGCCGTGAGCGGCTGAGACGAAGCCCGCTTCATAAGCAGAAGGAGCGAGGTAAATGCCCTCGGCAAGCATGCCGTGGAAAAATAATTTGAACCGATCGACGTTTGCCGCGGAGACCTGAGAGAAGCTCCGAACCGGGCCATCGTCTGTAAACACAAAGCCGAACATTCCGCCGGCCTGCTCGACAGACAGCGGGATACCGGCGTCGTGTGCCGCAGCGGCCAGGCCGTTTACCAGCTGTTGCGTGCGCTCACCCAACGCCTCGTAGAATCCGGGTCGATCAATTTGCTCAAGAGTTTCGAGTCCGGCCGCCATAGCAACAGGATTGCCGGAAAGCGTGCCCGCCTGGTAGACAGGCCCGTCGGGCGCAATGCTGGCCATGATGTCTGCGCGACCGCCAAATGCTGCGGCCGGCATACCGCCGCCAACGATCTTGCCCAGCGTTGTCAGGTCAGGGTGGATGCCAAACAGCGATTGCGCACCACCTTTGGCAACACGAAATCCCGTCATGACCTCATCCAGTATCAACACGGCTCCCGCGGCGGTGCATTGCTCACGCAGGGTTTCAAGAAACCCGGGTACCGGCGGCACCATGTTCATGTTGCCAGCAATCGGCTCGACGATGACGCACGCGACATCATCGCCAAACTCGGAAAACGCCTCGCATACAGCATCGGCGTCGTTGTAGGCCAGCGTGATTGTGTGCTCGGCGAGTCCGGCGGGAACACCTGGCGAACTCGGCACGCCGAGAGTCAGCGCACCGGAACCGGCTTTGATCAATAGAGAATCGGAGTGCCCGTGGTAGCAGCCCTCGAACTTGATGATCTTGTCACGGCCGGTATGACCTCGAGCCAGGCGGATGGCACTCATCGTTGCCTCGGTGCCGGAGCTGACCATGCGCAACTTTTCAATCGATGGCATCAGCGAACAGATCTTCTGCGCGAGGCGCGTTTCCAGTATGCAGGGGGCACCAAAACTCAAACCATTTTGCGCGGTCTCAATGACGGCGCTTATGACGGCCGGGTGCGCATGACCGAGTATCATTGGCCCCCAGGAGCCAACGTAGTCGATGTAACGACGTCCGTCTTCGCCCTCAAGCCACGCACCCCTGGCGCTCCTGATAAAGATTGGATCGCCGCCGACTCCGGCAAATGCGCGTACCGGCGAATTAACTCCGCCCGGAATTACTTGTTGTGCTTCAGAGAACAGGCTCATCGTTTACCCAGATTAATTCGTGCTCAAAACGGCCGTCAGCGTACAAGTTGACGCGACGATACGCAGGTGGATTGTCATCGACGGCGAAAGTGTCGCTGCCCGGAGTGAATTGGCGGCACGTCGATGGTGTTCCGAGGATGGTAATACCGCCGTGCTCGGTTTCACAGGGTTGATGCACATGTCCGAAGAGCGCCAGCTTTACGTTGCCGGATGCCGATGCCCGAGCGAGGAATTGGTCCGCATTTGTAAGCCCAACCGAATCCAGCCATTTGCTGCCCATCTGAACAGGCGGGTGGTGCAGGCACACCATCACGTGAGGCATGTCCGAACGGCTGATCTCCGAATCGAGTCGATCCAGTTCGGCGGCAGCGACGTGGCCTCCGGCCTTTGCGGTAACGCAGCTGTCGATACCTGCGATGAGCCAGTTGCCATGCTCAATGGACGTGCAGTAGTTAAATTGATGGTCAGCCAGCACTTCCTGCATGACGGCGCGCACGTCGTGATTGCCGGGCACGCAATACACAGGCAATGCCAGTGCACCGAGTAACTCGCAAAAGTGCCGGTAGGCACCCGCGCTATCATCTTGAACAAGGTCACCCGTCGAAATGACAATATCAGCGCACCAATCGTTATCCCGATAGTGGTCGAGGGCTGCGGTCAGGGACTCATAAGTCACCGTGCCGCGCAGCTCGCCTGCAGTATCGGCAAACAGGTGCGGATCCGTCAGGTGCAGGATCCGCAGCGGCTCAGATGCATTTTCGATGAGCTGTGACCTCGCGCGATGTCAGTACCTGTAATGATCGGGCTTGTAAGGGCCTTGCTTGTCGACACCAATATAGTCGGCTTGTTCGTCGGTCAGTTCAGTAATGTTTGCGCCGATTCGCCCAAGATGCAGCCGCGCCACCTTTTCGTCAAGGTGCTTCGGCAGCACATAGACTTTCTTGCCGTAGTTGTCAGAATTTTGCCAGAGTTCGATCTGTGCGAGCACCTGGTTGGTGAACGAGTTCGACATCACAAAGCTCGGGTGACCCGTTGCACAGCCCAGGTTGACCAGTCGACCTTCGGCGAGAAGGATAATGCGTTTGCCGTCCGGGAAGATAACGTGATCGACCTGCGGTTTGATGTTCTCCCACTCATACTGTTTGAGGTAAGCAACGTCAATTTCATTATCGAAATGGCCGATGTTGCAGACGATGGCCTGATCCTTCATGCGTTCCATCTGTGGGCCAGTGACAACATGGTAATTGCCCGTCGCCGTTACGATGATATCGGCCTGATCACAAACCTCGTCAAAGCGAACGACACGATAACCTTCCATCGCTGCCTGTAATGCATTGATCGGATCAATTTCGGTTATTAGCACCGTCGCACCAAGACCCCGCAGAGACTGTGCGCAGCCTTTGCCGACGTCGCCGTAGCCACACACGATGGCGACCTTGCCGGCGATCATGACGTCGGTTGCACGCTTGATACCGTCGACGAGAGACTCACGACAACCATAAAGATTGTCGAATTTTGACTTCGTAACCGAATCGTTGACATTGAACGCGGGGCAGGCGAGAGAGCCATCCTTCATCATGTCATACAGACGCTTCACACCTGTCGTCGTTTCTTCCGACAGGCCTTTCACCCCCTGCATGAGTTCGGCGTATTTCTCGTGCATGATTTGCGTCAGATCACCGCCGTCATCGAGAATCATGTTTGGTGTCCAGCCATCGGAGCCGGTTATCGTCTGTTCGACGCACCACCAATACTCTTCCTCAGATTCTCCCTTCCAGGCGAATACAGGAACGCCGGACGCGGCAATTGCTGCGGCAGCATGATCCTGAGTTGAGAAAATATTGCACGACGACCAACGGATGTCGGCACCGAGCGCCTTCAAGGTCTCGATGAGCACGGCCGTCTGAATGGTCATGTGCAAACAGCCCGTCAGGCGAACGCCCTTTAATGGCTGTGCCGCGGCGTACTCTTCGCGCAGCGCCATGAGCCCCGGCATTTCGGTTTCGGCAATCTTGATTTCCTTGCGGCCGAAGTCGGCCAGCGAAATATCGGCGACCTTGTAATCGTTTTGTTGAATGGCAACGGGTTCGCTGCTCATGGTTATCTCCTGGTTGATTCTCTGTATTAGGCGGCGGCGCTGTCTGCGAGCGCTTCTGCCTTGTCTGTTTTTTCCCAGCTCAGATCGATATCTTCGCGACCGAAGTGACCGTATGCGGCGGTAGCTTTATAAATAGGTCGAATGAGATCGAGCATTTGCAGGATTCCGTACGGCGTCAGGTCGAAGTGCTCCCGAATCAGATCTGTCAAACGAGCATCGCTGACTTTGCCGGTGCCGAATGTGTGTACGCTGATCGATGTTGGCACAGCGACGCCGATGGCGTAAGAAACCTGGATTTCGCAGCGCTCTGCGAGACCTGCGGCAACAATGTTTTTAGCCACGTAGCGGCAGGCATAAGCTGCCGATCGGTCAACTTTGGACGGGTCTTTGCCGGAAAATGCGCCACCACCATGCCTTGCCGAGCCGCCATAGGTATCTACAATAATCTTGCGGCCGGTAAGACCACAATCGCCCATCGGACCACCGATTTCGAAACGACCGGTAGGGTTGATGTGGTATTGCGTGTTCTTGCTGATCCACTCGGCGGGGAGTACCGGTTTGATGATCTCCTCCATGATGCCGTCGCGCAGATCGGACAGGCTTACATCAGCATGGTGCTGCGATGACACGACCACTGCATCGATGCCAACAGGTTTGTCGTCTTCGTAGACAAAGGTTACCTGGCTTTTTGCGTCAGGCCGCAGCCACGGCAGGATGCCCTCTTTGCGAACCCTGGCTTGCCTTTGCACCAGCAGATGCGAGTAAGTAATGGGTGCCGGCATCAAAACGCTGGTTTCGTTGGTTGCGTAGCCAAACATCAATCCCTGGTCGCCTGCGCCCTGGTGTTCCGCTGATTCGCGGTCGACGCCCTGAGCAATATCAGGCGATTGCTTGCCGATAGCGTTGAGTACGGCACAGGAATGGCCGTCAAAGCCCATTGCCGAGTCGTCGTAGCCAACGTCGATGATCGTGCCGCGCACGACATCTTCGAGGTCGACCCAGGCGGAGGTGCTTATCTCACCGGCGACAAGCGCCATGCCCGTTTTGACCATGGTTTCGCAAGCGACCCGGGCTCGCGGATCCTGCTCGAGTATGGCGTCGAGCACGGCATCGGAGATCTGGTCGGCAATTTTGTCCGGGTGTCCCTCGGATACGGATTCCGAGGTAAACAGATAGGAGTTGCTCATTGGGCTTGTCTGTCTGGTGGCTATAAAGGCCGCGCATTGTACCGCAATGCAAGATGCGGATACCACGTGTTAGGCGGCTCGGTTACAAATTGTGACAGTGGTACATATCTGTAGCGTGACGCGACCATTACTTACGGCAATAGCTTGCCACCCAGAGGCAAAACCGCGAAAATGGACCGTCCGATTCCAGTGGTGCGATAGCACCTCTACATTCACCATAAGGGCATTCCAAGCCCGCAAATACGAAGACCGATGCCAGAAAAAACTGCTGCTGCCGGCCAGCCTGCCCGGCGAGATCTCGCGAACGCTATTAGAGCGCTTTCCATGGACGCGGTTCAGGCCGCCAACTCTGGTCATCCAGGTGCCCCAATGGGGATGGCCGACATTGCCGAAGTGCTCTGGAACGACTATCTGAAGCACAATCCGGGCAATGCGCGCTGGATCGATCGAGACCGTTTCGTCCTGTCGAACGGTCACGCTTCGATGCTGCTGTACAGCCTGCTGCACCTGAGCGGCTACGACTTATCGATGGATGAGATTCGTAATTTTCGCCAATTAGGTTATCGCACGGCCGGGCATCCGGAGCGCGATCCTGATCTTTCGATCGAGACAACCACTGGCCCTCTTGGGCAGGGGATCGCTAACGCGGTGGGCATGGCGTTGGCGGAGAAAATGCTGGCGGCCGAATTCAACCGGCCCGGTTTCGATGTGGTCGACCATAGAACCTGGGTGTTTATGGGCGATGGCTGCATGATGGAGGGCATTTCCCACGAAGTCTGTTCGCTGGCCGGCACCCTGAAGCTGGGCAAGCTTGTCGCGCTGTACGATGACAACAATATTTCGATCGATGGTGAAGTCGACGGCTGGTTTACAGACGATACAGTCAAGCGATTCGAGGCTTACGGCTGGCAGGTTATTGCGGATGTCGATGGCCACGATGCTGCCGCGATAGCTGCAGCTATTGAGCAAGCAAGCTCAGATACCGACCGACCGTCGCTAATCTGCTGCAAGACCGTCATTGGCTTCGGTTCGCCCAACAAGCAGGGCACAGCGTCAACTCACGGTGCGCCACTGGGTGACGACGAAATTGCGGCGACCCGGAAGGAGTTGGGTTGGGATGCGCCGCCCTTCGAAATTCCTGCTGATATCGCGGCAGCGTGGGATGGCAAGGCACGGGGCGCTGAGCTCGAGGAGGCCTGGCAGGCCTCATTCAGTAGCTACGCCACGCAATATCCGGATCTCGCTGCTGAGCTAAGCCGTCGTATGGCCGGTGACATGCCGGCTGGCTGGAGCGATTTCGCGGACAAGGCAATCGCCGCAATTGACGCTGCGGGCGAATCGATAGCGACACGTAAAGCGTCACTGGTCGCCCTCAATGCATTCGCGCCGGCACTGCCAGAGATGGCCGGTGGTTCGGCGGACCTGACCGGATCAAACCTGACGAAGCACTCCGCTTCGACGGTCGTCACGGGTGACGATGCTGCGGGTAACTACATTAATTTTGGCGTTCGCGAATTTGGTATGACAGCTATCTGCAACGGCATGGGTCTGCATGGCGGCTTTATTCCGTACTCAGGGACGTTCCTGACTTTTTCCGACTACGCGCGCAACGCACTGCGAATGGCCGCGCTGATGAAACTGCAGAACATACTCGTTTATACGCATGATTCGATCGGTCTTGGCGAAGATGGCCCGACTCATCAGCCAGTGGAGCACACAGCATCACTGCGGATCATGCCGAACATGCGTGTCTGGCGTCCGTGCGACGCGGTGGAGACCGCAGTGGCATGGCGTGATGCGCTCGACAACCAGGGCGGCCCGACGAGCCTTATCCTGACTCGCCAGGGGTTGCCTCATCAGGCTCGCAATGCGGACCAGATTGCGGCGATCGCTCGAGGCGGATACGTGTTGTCTGACAGCGATGGCGCGCCGGATATCATCCTGATTGCGACCGGGTCTGAAGTCGCGTTGGCCATGTCGGCAGCCGAGGTGCTCGCCGCAGATGGTGTCAATGCGCGGGTTGTGTCTATGCCATGCACCGACGTGTTCGATGCACAGGATGCGGGCTATCGTGAGGCCGTATTGCCAGCAGACGTTACAGCGCGTGTTGCTATCGAGGCCGGCGTCTCAGATATGTGGTGGCGCTACGCAGGATCGGGCGGCCGGGTCATTGGGCTCGATCGCTTTGGCGAGTCGGCTCCTGCCGACGAGCTTTTTGAACACTTCGGCTTTTCGACGAGCAACGTCGTCGCGGTTGCCAAAGAAATACTCTAATAACTAATTACTAGACTTATTGGCCAATACTATCGGCCTCAGAAACCAGGAGAAATGAATGACGATCAAGGTGGGAATTAACGGCTATGGCCGCATCGGCCGCAATATGTTGCGCGCGCTTTACGAAACTGACATGCGTTCGCAAATCGAGATCGTAGCCGTCAATGATCTGGGTGATGCAAATACCAACGCACACCTGACGCGTCGTGACACCGCGCACGGCCGTTTCCCCGGTACGATCGAGGTCGACGGAGACTACATGGTCGTCAATGGAGATCGCATAGCCTAAGTGGTCACGCCGCGCGCTGTCGAGCATCGCATCGAGCAGTGCCTTGCCGTCGTCGGTCGTGATTCCTTTTCGCCAGG
>CAYTNO010000029.1:0-11073 GCA_964439125.1 uncultured Woeseiaceae bacterium
CGCTTTACCCCACAATTCGTTGCGCAGGCAAAGTCGAGCTGCCGCGAGCAGCAAGTCGGGGTCGTCATCGTGCTTCGAGAGCCAACCTTCGGCTCGCTTGAGTTGCTTACTTGCATCGGGCCCTTCCACGAGACCGTACAGGCGTACCAGTGGCCCACGCCATTCGGACTTGAGGGCAGCGGCAAGGTCTTTCTCCGCTTTCTCGTGCAGCCCGGTGCGCAACAGGTTCGCGTAGTACGCATCCAACAGATTCGTATCATTCTTGAGCGCTTTCGGAACTGTCTTCCACTCGGCTATGACTGCATCACCATCGGCTGCCCGATTGAAATTTTCGCTGTGTATGCGAACCGCCCACTTGTTGAGCGTCTCCTTCTTGACTCTGCCCTGCTTCGTGAGGCGTGGCAGCAATGCGGCAAGGTGCTCCCAATCCTTCAGTCGATAGTAGAGGCGGCCCAGCAGCGCCAGCGCATGACTGTGATCGCGGGAGTTCTCCTCGATGCGGCGTAGCGTGGCGAGCGCCTGCTCATATTGCTGACGGTCGAGTTGTAATTCGGCTTGCGTGAGTAATACCGCATTTGCCGCTTCCGGAGCCTGTTCGTAAGCCAGCCTGAGCCATTCGTCACGTCGCTCGTCTTGCCCCTGCAGGTGCGCGGCGCGAGCTGCTTGCAGATAATTGAACAGCGGCGAGTCGCTGGTGCGCGCAGCGCGAGCGAGTAACTTTTCACCTTTTGCAAAATTACCCTCGGCAACCTCGATCATGCCGCGCGTGAGTTTCTGCCCGGCTCGACCGGAGCGGTAACGTCCTGCCGCCTCGCCAAGGCGGCGGGGTGCCTGTATGACTCGCCGAACAAGCCAAATAACGAAGACAACCGCAGCGGAAATAATGAGAAAGCCCGGAACCGACATTTCGACGAGGTAGCCACGGAAGTTAATGATGACCCAACCCTGATCACCGACAAGGAGATGTGCCACAAGCGCGCTGACGACTAGCGCTACGAGAAATACGGCAGCGAATTTCATTGCCCGGGCTCGGCCAGGGTCTTGTACTGACGCAACAGCCGCAGTGACTGCGAGATATCCGGTGTCGTTACCGCAAGCATGCCGCCACGGATTTCATCGATAGTCTCCAGCGCGCTGCCAACTTGTGCACTTTCTGCGTCGAAGTACTGTTCGAGCCAGGCGGCTGCGTCGTCAAGACTTTGCCGGAAAACGGCCTGTTCGCCACGCAACAGGGCGAGGCGTGCGGCCTGCAATTGCAACGTGAGATTGGTGCGCAAAAAGTAAACCGCGTCCGGCGTCAGGAGCGGTATTGCGGTTTGATCGGGGCCCGTGACCTTAACGAGGCCCGAAACAGCCCCCTTAACCGATGCCCAGGCACGATCAACACCGCTTAGGTCAGGGTCGATCTCTGCATTGTCATCGGCTTTGGCTTCGGCAATTTGCCGTAACGGCAATGAGTCGACGACGCGAGCGAGACTGGACAACGTGAGGGTTATGCCCTGGATGTCCGGCTTGTCCATAACTTCGAGTGCGGCAAGCTCATCGGCGATAGCCTGACGAACCTCCGTGAGGGCGGGATCCGACAGCTGCACAATGCGCTCATCCGCCATGCCAAGTGCCAGCGTGGCGAGGTGCGGGTTGCCAGCGAGTTGCAGCTGCGCGTTCGCAATTTGCATGTAGTACTCGGCTTCGGCGAGTAACCAGGTGTTGCGTGCGCCGGCCGAAACGCCCTGTAGCGACGACATGGAGCTTTCAAGATTGGACAGGCGCGACGGCAGGGAATCGAAAAGTTGCAAGCGGGCGCCCATGTCCTGCCGCATTGCCTCGAATTCAGCAGACGTTTGCGCATCGGTTTGAGCGAGGGCTGCGATGCTCTCGTCAAGCGTCGCCAACGAATCGTTCGATGACGCAATGCGATTTCGCAGGTCGACGAGTGATTCGCTGCTTGCGTCAGCGGAGCGCTGCGCCAGCCAGTCCTGAACGACCATGTAGCCAACGCCCGCAGATGCGAGTATCGAGAGCAACAGCGCGAGCCAGGCAATGCCTGCGCCTTTTGCCTTGGGCTGCGGCGCAACCGGATCCGGGGTTGGTTCGGGATCTGGCTCGGCCGCAGATTCCTCTGCAACGATCTCCTCTTCGTCCGGGAGTGCTGAGTCTGTGTTTGTCTCTTTCTTGCTCATCAGGATATTCCGCGTCGGGTCTTGGCGTGCTCTGCGATGGCACGAACCATGTCTTTGGCTTGCGGCCCTCTTGCGAGCTTTGCCGGGCTGCCGGGAAGCCGATCTAAGACCTCTTTTATCACACGAGCGGCCGGCGTCACCAGTCGCGTTTGCCCGAGCCGTTTTCTGCACCACTCGGGCAAAAGCACGATGAGATTTGTCAGCGACTCAACGCTCATTACGGTAACGACGTCAATCGCGCCGGAGCGCCATTGCGCCTCAACTGCGGCGAGCTCGGCAGCGCTGTATTCTGGCGCCCGCCGAGCGTAAACCGACAGGTATTCGACTCTGGCGCCGCGGTTTCTGAGCGTGTCAGCGATTAGCTCGCGGCCTTCATTTCCGCGGATGACGCGTACGTTTGACCCCCGCACCGCCTGCAGCGCCGATTCGGCGAGCAGGTGTTCGCTGTCAAAACCGGCGGCCGGGCGAATATCAACCGAACGATCGGCCGCTTCAATCGCCGTTGCCGTTGCCGGGCCTACGACGGCGATCCGCGCTTTGCCCGCGAACGACAAGCCATATTTGACGGCATTTGGGCTAACAAAGATCGCGATATCCGGGTCTTCCAGCTGGCTCGCATCGGCGAGAATATCCGCAGTTTCGCGCGGCACAATTTCAATACACGGAAACTGGACTGCCGAACCACCCAGTGCTTCAATAGCAGCGACAAGTTCTTGTGCCTGATGCTTTGGTCGGGTAACGAGCACGCCGACGCCGGCGAGATCGTCGTCAGTCATTCGCTTCGACCAGTGCGGCCAGTATTTCCGCGGCGCCAGCGGCGAGTAAACGCTTTGCCAGCTCCTCACCGAGACTCTCGGCGTCTTCTGCCGAGCCGGTAACAACGTCGCGAATAGACTTGCTGCCGTCGGGGAGTGCCACAAGGGCTGTGACTGTCATCGACGACCCTGTGATGACGGCGTAGGTTGCGACAGGAGATTGACAGCTGGCGTCCAGGGTTTTTGCGATCGCCCTTTCTGCGGCAGTCGTGAGCGCGGTTGGCGCATGCGTCAGCTGCTCGAGAATTGCACGCAGGGCGTCGTTGGATTCAAGACACTCAATACCGACTACGCCTTGCGCGGCGGCAGGCAGCATCTCATCCGGCGAAAACTCGTGGCTGATGTAGTTATCCAGGCCGAGGCGCTCGAGCCCGGCGGCCGCCAGGATGATGGCGTCGTAATCACCGTTTTCGAATTTGGACAGGCGCGTATTTACGTTGCCGCGCAGGGGCTCAACGACCAGGTCCGGGCGCATGAGTTTGAGCTGTGCCTGCCGGCGCAGGCTTGAGCTTCCGATACGAGCACCTTGTGGGAGCTTGTCGAGCGTGCAACCGGCCGGTGCGACAAAAGCATCGGCGTGATTCGCACGCCTGAGAACGGCGGCAATACAAAATCCTGGTGGCATCTCCGCCGGCACATCTTTCATCGAATGCACCGCAATGTCCGCTTCGCCCGCGTGCATGGCAACTTCAAGTTCTTTGATGAACAGCCCCTTGCCACCGATCTTTTGCAGGCTACGGTCGAGTATCTCGTCGCCGCGCGTCGATAAAGGCAACAGTTCGACCGAATCAACGCCGGGCAGGGCATTGAGAAGGTCTGCCACATGGTTGGCCTGCCAGAGCGCGAGCGCACTCTTGCGTGTTGCAATGCGAATTTTCAAGGCGACTTACCCCCCTTTTAGGCGACGACGCACATCGGCCAAATGCCGTCGGCTTATTATCAGGTCATTGTCGTCTTGTTGCGAGCCAGACCTGAGAACGACGCGAGTCTTGCCGGTGGAGAGTTTTTCGAGCATCTCGATTTGATCGACGGCAATCAGTGCTGCGCGATGAATACGCACGAAAGAGTCGGCAAACTCCTGTTCGAGAGACTTCAGTGAATCGTCAATCAGGTTCTGTCCGTTGCTGTGGTGCACGCAGACGTATTTCTGGTCTGCGCTAAAAAAGCTGATTTCCTGTATCGGAATAAGCTGCAATTCACCGTGAGCGCGGGTGCAAACATGATGCCGGCGGATGTCGAGCTGCGACTCCGAGCTCATCGAGCTTAGCGTTGCTCCCGATAGGCGCTCTGCCTGCTCAAGTGCGCGCTCGAGCTTCTCACGTCTTACTGGCTTGAGTACGTAGCCGATTGCACGCGCGTCGAACGCGTCGATAGCGTATTCATCGTACGCGGTCGTGAAGACAACTGCCGGTGGAGATTCCATCGCATTCAGGTGATGTGCGGTCTCGATGCCATCCATTCCAGGCATGCGGATATCGAGCAGCACAACATCCGGTTCGTGTGCAGTGGCCTCGGCCAAAGCCTGTTCGCCGTTCGCGGCTTCGCCAACAACATCGTGACCGTCGGAGTCATCGACTAACTGTCGCAATCGGTCGCGCGCAGGTTTTTCATCGTCGACGATCAGTACCTTCACGTGTGCCGCTCGTCGTGTGGAAAGCGCAGTTTGACGCAATAGCTGGTCGGACTTTCTTCGACAGTGACGGATGCGCGATTGCCGTACGCGAGATCGAATCGCTGTCGGATATTAGACAGCGCCATTTTGTTGCCACCCTTGGCACGCGTCTCACCTTCTGCAAGCGGGTTTGCCATCGTTATTTCCAAATAGTTGTCGTCGCGCTTGCCAGTTACCACTACCTCGCCGCCATTCGGCAACAACTCAATACCGTGGTAGATCGCGTTCTCGAGCAGCGGTTGAATGGTCAGGCACGGTATTAACGCGCGCATGGGTAAGTCGGCAACCAGCCACCGAACGACAAGTCGCTCGCCAAGACGCAGCTTTTCAATTCGTTGGTAAATGGCTGCGACTTCCAGCTCTTCTTTAAGCGATGTCCGGTCTCCCGAACCACCGAGGTTCGCGCGCAGCAGATCGGACAGGTCTTCGACGGCCTCTTCTGCCTGACGCGGATCGGTACGCGTTAACGATGCGATCGTATTCATGCTGTTGAAGAGAAAGTGCGGACGTATCAGCGCCTGCAATGCACTGATACGTGCCTGCGCTTCGAGCACAATGCTGCGGCGCCATTCACTGGAGACATATAAGTAGCGCATTGCGAGGGCGATCACGATTGAGCTGATAGCAAAGGTGCGGAGAATAAAGCCCGCGTGGGTATCTTCAATAATCTGGGATTCGCCGAATATGCGAGTCGTCTGATAAGAGATTTCGCCCAAGGCCACACACAAAACCTCGAGCATCGCGAAGCTGATTATAAAAGCACGTGTTTTGCCCGCACTTTCGAGCTTGTCCCGGAGAAGGCACATGAAAACCGAACCCAGGACAGCCAGCCACGAAATGAACAGCGACATTTTGGCGAGCTCAATAAGGAAACGACCCGGCGTGTCATAAGCGGCGAGCGTTAGCAGGATGGCCACCAGCTCGGCGATGAGTACGACGACGAATACCGTGCCTGCAGCGCAAAAATCAGGCAAATAGACCTGTGCGTTGCCGTTCTCGGAATCCGGTGTTGCAGTCAAGCGGGTGCTCCCCAAGGCAGGAGTTTGAATTGTACCTTGATGAGGATTAATTCGGGCCTAAAGGCTCTGACAAAGCTGGCCAGCCAATATCGAAGCGGCTGGAGTCGCTGCGATATCAGGTTCCGCAGTACTTATCGATCTTTTGCTGAACCTGATTGTGGGCGGCCACGGTTTGGGCGTCGTCGAGGTACCTGCGCTCGCCATCCTCACCCTCTTCGAACAGGCGCTGCGAACGCGAGAATTGCACCATGCGGTCGCGGTAGGTCTGGCACTGTTCCTGACGTTTTTCCTGCTCGGCACGAACCTCTTGCTTGCTCATTTCTTTGGGCGCTTCAGCAGCAACTTGCCTGGCCGCGGCCCGGGCTTCGCGATCTGCCGTCTTACGTGCCTGAATTGCTGCGTTATCCGTGCTTTTTGAGGCGATATTTAGGCGCTCGAATTCGGCGTCGGTAATTGGCCGATCTTCGTAGTGAGCATTGCCGTCTTCATCGATCCACTTGTATATCTCACCAGCTACCGTCGCGCCGCTAAACAGCAGGGCTGCAACCGAAACCGTGAATACCAGTCGATAGCGTTTCATCGTTAGTCTTCCCAATAAAGCATTGAGCAATAACGCATTAAACCACGCCCGGTGGTAATTTGGTGTGACCCCAGTCACAGCCGTTTTTGAGCAATCGCGCAGACTGGCCGCGCAGAAAAAGCGGGCCCGAAGGCCCGCTAAAGAACTGCGCCGGGGGAACAGCGCTTTTCCTGGGGTTATTCTCCTGCGGTAAACTCCGGATAGGCCTCCAGGCCACACTCGGAAATATCGACACCTTCGTACTCTTCTTCTTCGCTTACGCGGATACCCAGCGTCTTCTTTATGACAAACCAGACGATCAAGCTGGTTATGAACACCCAGGCGAAGATCGTCACCAGGCCAATGACCTGAGTACCAAGTTGGCCCCAGAAATTGCCACTGTTGTTAGTAAATGAGACGGCTATTAACCCCCACATGCCGACAACGCCGTGAACCGAAATTGCGCCAACCGGATCATCGATTTTGAGCTTGTCGAGAGTAACGATTGAGCCGACGACGATCAGGCCACCAACGGCACCAATTAGCGTCGCTGCCAACGGCGTAGGCGTCAAAGGCTCGGCGGTTATTGCGACCAGGCCGGCAAGTGCGCCGTTAAGGGCCATCGTAAGGTCTGCTTTGCCAAACCAGAAGCGAGACAGCAACAGTGCGAACATGAGTCCACCGGCAGCCGCCATATTGGTATTGACGAACACCAGTGCAACCGAGTTAGCCTCACCCACGTCGGACACTTTGAGTTCCGAGCCGCCGTTGAACCCGAACCAGCCGAGCCACAGGATCAGTGTGCCCAGTGCCGCGAGCGGCAGGTTGCTGCCCGGAATGGCGTTAACCTCGCCACTCTTGCCGTACTTGCCTTTTCGCGCCCCAAGTAACAGGACGCCGGCAAGCGCGGCTGCAGCACCACAAAGGTGAACAACGCCTGAGCCTGCGAAATCCAGGAAGCCCATTTCATTCAGGAAGCCGCCGCCCCATTTCCAGAAGCCCTGCACCGGATAGATGAACCCGGTCAAAACAACGGAGAAGAGGAAAAACGACCAGAGCTTCATACGCTCGGCGACAGCGCCGGAAACGATCGACATTGCCGTAGCGACGAACACAACCTGGAAGAAGAAGTCCGACAGGTTTGAGTAGTAGGCGTCGCCGGCGATCACTGCAGCAGCATCGTTGTCAGCTGAACTCAGAAGGCCGCTACCCAGGGTCGATAGACTCTGGAAAACGCCACCTTCGAAGGCGCCGGGGTACATGATCGAGTAACCGCACAACATGTACATGATGCAGGCGATTGAATAGAGACCAACGTTTTTGGTAAGAATCTCGGCCGTGTTTTTGGCACGAACGAGGCCTGCTTCCAACATCGTGAACCCGGCAGCCATCCACATGACAAACGCGCCCATAACGAGGAAGTAAAAGGTGTCCAGTGCATAGGCCAGCTGTGCGACCTGCCCTGAAACTGTTGCTATATCATCCACGAGGTTTCCTCCGCTTATTCGTGTGATTTATACGGCTTCGCTACCGGTCTCACCGGTGCGAATTCGAATGGCTTCAGAAATCTCGGAGATGAATATTTTCCCGTCCCCGATTTTTCCCGTACGTGCTGTGTTGGCGATTGCCTCGACAACCTGGTCAGCGACATCGTCGGCAACCGCGAGCTCGATTTTGGCTTTCGGCAAAAAGTCGACGACGTATTCAGCGCCACGATAGAGTTCCGTGTGTCCGCGCTGCCGACCGAAGCCCTTAACTTCGGTCACCGTTATGCCTTGTATGCCGATGTCAGCAACGGCCTGACGGACGTCATCGAGCTTGAAGGGCTTGATGATTGCAGTGATCATTTTCATTCCTATTCCCCTGTCTTGTGATTAAAGGTCGAATGACTTGCCGATGGTGAATACGATGGCTTCGTCGCTTTCACCGGCAATGTCCTCATCGGCGAAAATTAACGAAACACCAAGATCGATTTCGGCGACCGTTGCGCCGTAGCCGAATTCAAAGTAGCTGCCGTCTGCATCCTGCGAGAAGCCGGCATACTTACCGTAAAAACCGTTTTTCTCTGCAGTCAGCGAGTAGAACGTGTAGTCCTGCGTCGGGCCATCGAAGTTGTCGTATTCGCCCAAGGCAACATCCAACGAAAAGATGTTGAATGCGGCGCCGAGGTTGATTTCCTGGTAGGTGTCGTCAAAGTCACCGGTGTAGTAGTAGCCGGTGAAGCCCACGCTCAGCGAGACATCGCCTACATCAGCGCCATAGCCGAGATAGCCATCGACTTCGAGGCCATCGCCCACGTCAGCAGCCCAGGTGCCTGCGTAAAAGCCATTGTTTTCGTAGTCGATACCAGCGCTTGCCGAAGACTCTTTTTGGAAGAAGCCGCGGTAGTAGTACTCACTGGCAAAACCGGCGGTCGCGGACCACTCGGCTTGTGCGACCCCGGTGGCAAGAATAAGTGAGGATAAAAACGTAGCGCGCAAAAAAGTTTTCATGTGTTGATCCCAATCGATAAAGTTAATAGTAGTCATCCCGCATAGAGCAGAATCTGTGCCAAGTTAAAAATAGTGTTTAATAACAATTGCTTATGAATATATGAGTCGTGTAGCCGCACCATCGCGGAGCACGAAATCCGGCGCATGCACCGTTTTGGGGAGCGCCCGCGGAAAAGTGCCGCCAACGTCGGCTTTTGGCACTGGCCTTTTGCTTCCTGCTGCGGTATCAAGCCCATATGAGTGACGATTCATTAAGCGACCTCGCGAGCAAACTCGCAGATTCGGTGCCTGAAGGGCTGCGCTCCATGCGCAAAGATCTTGAGGAAAATTTTCGTTCGGTACTTGCCGCTGGACTTGGCAAACTGGATCTTGTAACTCGGGATGAGTTCGAGGTTCAGGAAGCCGTACTGGCTCGCACACGCGAGAAACTCGAAGCGCTGGAAAAGCGGCTCGAGGAGCACCAAAAGAACCTGTAAGAGCGACCGTCAACTGCGGGGCCAGGGAGGGTCGACGTGGGTCTAGCGATACTCAAGAGCCGCGCGCAACTTGGCACGGACGCGCCGCCGGTGACTATCGAGGTCTTCCTCTCGGGAGGGCTGCCATCGTTTTCTATCGTCGGCATGCCGGAGACGGCGGTTCGTGAAAGCAAAGACCGCGTCCGCGGCGCAATTTTAAGTTCGAATTTCGACTTCCCGCAATCTCGCATCACCGTGAGCCTCGCCCCCGCCGATATGCCGAAGACAGGCGGTCGCTTCGATCTTGCCATCGCCCTCGGCATTCTCGCCGCCGGCAAACAGATTCCGGTGGAGTTGTTCAGCGACACCGAGATTTACGGTGAGTTGGCCCTGAGTGGAGACATTCGCGGCGTACCCGGCATCCTGCCGGCGGCCCTCAAAGCGGCGGCGGCCGGGTGCAGCGTACTCGTACCAAACGCTAACAAAACAGAGGCGGCGTTGACTGAAGTGGAAGCAAGGGTCGCCTCAAACCTGCTGGAGGTTACCGCTCATCTCCACGGCGAGTGCCAACTGCCGCCGCTGGTTCAGACGCGACCGGATATTACCGCCAGCGACGAGCCGGATCTGTGCGAAGTGAAAGGACAGCGGCACGCAAAGCGTGGTCTGGAGATAGCGGCAGCGGGCGGACACAATGTCCTGTTTATCGGACCACCAGGCACAGGCAAAAGCATGCTGGCGCGTCGCCTTGCCGGAATTCTACCGGCGATGTCCGAGAGTGAAGCTCTCGAAACAGCGGCCATAGACTCAGTGCTTGGTTTGCCGCTGAACCTCGACCGATGGCGCAAGCGACCATTTCGCTCACCCCATCACACCGCGTCGGCGCCTGCCATCGTCGGTGGAGGGCCCGGCCCGCATCCTGGGGAGATCTCCAGGGCTCACAATGGGGTGTTGTTTCTTGACGAGCTTCCCGAGTTCAACAGAAACGTACTCGAAGTCCTGCGCGAACCCCTCGAAACCTGTTCGATCACCATCTCCCGTGCTTTGCGGCAGGCGGAATTCCCCGCCGACGTGCAACTTATCTGCGCCATGAATCCGTGTCCCTGTGGCTACCTTGGCGATAAGGCCGGCGAGTGTTCCTGCAGTGCGGATCGGGTGGCTCGTTACCGCGGCAAAATATCCGGCCCGCTACTCGACCGCATCGACCTGCAGATTGAAGTCGGGCGGCCGCCCAAGGAGGCGTTACGTGCCGGCGCAGAGCCAGGCGAATCAAGCACCGATGTTGCCGAGCGAGTTTTGCGCGCCAGGGAGATCCAGGCGCAACGTAACGGTGTTTGCAACGCGCGTCTCGAGGGAAAAATGACGGAGAGATATTGCGCCCTGACGCCAAGCTGCCTGGCGCTTCTTGAAGACGCCGTCGACCAATTCAACCTCTCGGCAAGGGCCTACCAACGCGTCTTGCGAGTATCGCGAACGATTGCGGATCTTGAAGGCACGCCGGACATTGCGCCACCACACATCGCCGAAGCGCTATCGTTGCGCGCTTTGGACAAGAAGAAAATGAATTAGGGCGACGAGCTACTGTGATTCGCTGACCATGTACTCGACGGCGTCGTAGACTTCCTGGTCAGACAAGTCGGGCCGGCCACCCTTTGGCAACATGGGTGTCATTGCTTCGCCAGAGAAGCCATTGACCGCGTGGTCTTTCAGAACGTCGATGCCCTGCGCAATACGGGAAGACCATTCGTCCTTGTCGCCGACGATCGGCGCACCGCCTGCTCCGGTGCCATGGCATGCATTGCACGCAGCGTTATAAACCTGTGGTCCGCTGAGCGCTGTGGCAACGGGCTCTGGCTCAACGGTGGTTTCGACGTTTGGCGCCTC
>CAYTNO010000030.1:0-10976 GCA_964439125.1 uncultured Woeseiaceae bacterium
GAGCGGCGCGGCTCCGTCAACAGCTTTGCCGAGACCATAGACTGGTTGATGTCCGAAGCGCGGCGCGGCCAATCGATACAGCGCTACAAGGGTCTTGGTGAAATGAACCCGGGCCAGCTTTGGGATACCACCGTAAACCCGGAAACACGGCGCCTGTTGCAGGTGAAAATTGACGACGCCGTAAAGGCCGATGAAATCTTCACGACGCTCATGGGTGACCAGGTCGAGCCGCGGCGTGAATTCATAGAAAAGAATGCGCTCACGGTTTCGAACCTCGACGTTTAGATTAACCGGCTGCGCCGTCGCGGTTAATTGCTCGCCCCAACAAGTAAGGCAATACCGTCAGGTTGCTGAAGACGGCGCCGCCGAGCGCAAGCGCGCAGTAGCCGGCGAATTGCCGGGTTGTCGGGAAGTCGCTGAACTGCCACACCAGCAAGCCAAGACACAGCAGCGCAGTGCTCAACAAGACGCTGAATTCTATGCTGCTGCCGCCGACCGGTGCCACGTCGGTGCGCCAGAAAAGTATATGTATCGAGTCGTCGACCATCACCCCGAGCGCAACCAAAAACACAAACAGAGTCACCAGGTTTAAGGGGTCGCCGATAAGCCAGACCGCACCGCAAACGATTGCTAACGGCACAGCGTTGGCGAGCATGGTGCTGAAAACGGCGCGCGGCGAACGGAACACCAACAGGATGGCGCCGAAAATAAGAGCGACGGACCAGGCCAGCGCCAGTGACAAGGACGCTGTCGCCCGCTCATCAATCGTGTTGTAAACAATCAGCACGCTGCTGTAGACAAGGTCCAGGCGATCATCGAGTGTCGGCTTCTGTTCGTCCAGCCATGCGACAACATTTGGCAGCTCGTCCCTTGCGGCAAGTAGCGCCGTCAAGACAAAGGCACCACCCGCGTTCTCCGCGGGCTGCAGAGTAACCTGCCGAACGCCCGAGAGCTCCTCAAGCTCACCGCGCAGCGCGCTAGAGAATTGCAGGGCAAGCAGGGGATCACCTTCATCGCTTACTGGCGACACGAGAATTCGAAGTGGAGAGTAAACGTAAAAGTCTTTCTCAAGTTCTTTGATGGCCGCTGAAAAGCGAGACCCGTCCGGGAAGAACGAACGTGGATCGGACTTGACGGAAAGTAGTGGGACCGTCACGGCACCGGCAAACATCACGAGCACCAAAACAGCGCTCAACGGCGCTCTTCGGCGCGCAAGCCAGGCAGACAGGCGCAGAAAAACACCGGACTCCTGCCATGACCGCGATGAGCCCTGCAGATACCATCGCAAGGAAAGCGGCGCCGCGAGTAAGACGAGGAAATAAACGATAACCAGCGCCCCGGCCGATAGCCGACCAAGGTTCGCAATCGGTGGAAAGTCATTGAACCCCAGCGAAGCGAGCGCGATAGCTGTCGTAAGGCTGCTGAAGAAGAACGGTGGGCCAACCCGCTGCAACGACTGCGCAACGGCAGCATCGATGTTCTCGCGGCCTTCGGCAAGCGAATCGGATTTGGCAAGGAAGTGGCAGCTGTTCGCCAGCCCGACAATCAATACGATAGGCAGCGCGAGCAAGGTAACGAGGTTAATCGTTACATTGGCCGCCGAAAACAACGCAAACGTAACCACCGCCGCGGCGACACTTGCGAACATAGGCAATAGCAACGCGCGCCAATGGCCGAAAGCAATCCAGAGGGCGAGCAACATCAAAAACATGGCAACCGGAATCAGAACACGCAGGTCCCGTTCAAGTCCGGCAGCGATATCCTGCTCGAGCTCGAGGCCGGCGAGAACACGATAAGCCGAGTAGGCGCCGTTCCAGCGATGCTCACCAAGTACGCGCAGAAGTTGTTTCTCATCGTTACTCGAAGAAGAGATAACAATCAGGAAGCCCGACGCATCCGCACTAATGATCGTTTGAGCCAGCGGGTTGTCGCGCAATGCGTTGGTGAGCGTGAGCACTGAATCAGTCGGAGCCAGGTCGTACAGAAATAGCTGATCGCGAGCGGAGTCGATAGAGCGAACGGAGGCGCTATTGCTTACCGACGCAAGCTTCTGTCGAAGTACGGCAAGGTCGTCGAAAACCGCAGCAATGTTGATCGCCGCTTTCGGCCGAACGATTACGGCAACCGTCGTCGCGTCTCCGGAAGCTCGCGCAATCTGCATGGCAGCCTCCAGCCCTTCGTTACTCCCGGAAATCTGGTCGAGCATTGAGCCCTCGATAACGGGAGGGCGAATCATCATTGCAATCAGCGCAAGCAAGCCGGTCGCGAGCAACGCCGACCCACGCGGCCGCGCCGCCAGCCAGGCAAGCCCGTCAGCCCAGTTTCTGTTGCTTGGGTTTCGCATCGCGTCCGAGTGTACCTGCCAGCCGCGCTGCGTGCCGGCAAGGGAAAGGGTTTACAATCTGCTGCATGACCAGCAAGCGCCGACTTATACACACTGTTTTTTTATTTCTCCTGCCGATCGTTGTGGCGTGGATGGGCGCGGGGGTGCCGACAGCGCTCTTCCTCGTCGCCCTGATGCTGCTGTGGCGCTGGCTCATAGTGCTCAGCGGGGTGACCGCGCCCGAGGCCACGCCGGACGTCGTGCTGGAGACCATTGCTGCGAGCCACTTCGTCGAAAAGGTGCGCTGGTGCATGGATCGAATGCAGCTTGAGTACACCGAGCGCCAGTCGGGCGGCACACTGGGTGTGTTTTTTACAGGGAGAACCGTGCCGCAGCTTCGACTGCGAACAGGCCTTGTCGAGTCGGTCATTGGTAACTCGCCGGAAATACTGCGCTTCCTCTGGGGCGCGCACAATGCGCGCTCACCGCAGGAGATGGCGTTTCTCGAGCCAACCACCGAGCGCCTGCAGCTGGAAGGCAGGCTCGACCGACATGGCCGAAACCTGCAGGTGTGGATCTACTCCCATTTGTTGCATGACCGCGAGCTCACGCTGCAAGCGTGGGGCGCGAACAACCCGGCGGTTCCCGCATGGCAGCGACAAGCTCTGCGGCTGATCTTCCCGCTTCTCGCCACGCTAATACGTCGCGCATTCGCCGTTACAGATGAGCATTACACGAGGTCGGTTCTGCATATCGAGGAGCTGCTCAGCGAGGTTGATACGGTGCTTGCAGATGGGCGCGGATCGATCCTCGGGGGTGACGCCGTCAACTTCACCGATCTGGCGTTTGCAGCAAATACGGGGCTGTGGCTTCAGCCTGAAAATTACGGCGGCGGCAAAGCCGATGCCTGCCGGATTGAACGAGACCGCATGCCGGCGGAAATGCGTGCTGACATAGAGCGCTGGATTGAAGACTTTCCCCGCGCCACCGGGTTTGTTGAGGGGCTGTATGAAAAAGAGCGGTAAGCGGACGGGGCCGAAACTAATGCGAGCCATGCCGGTCTATCGAGTAGAATTATGTGTTCGCCTGAATTAACAGGCGGCCGCGCTTAAAGAGCGGCCGCAAAAAACCAAGGGGATAACTGTGAACAAACTCATTCTTGGCGCTTCGGCGCTACTAGTGTTGGCCGCCTGCGGGCAAGAGCAGCCCGCCACACAGCAGCTGGCCGATGAGGCGCCGGCGCTAAAGTCTGGAATCGATCTGGGAGCCATGGACACAAGCGTGCGTCCAGGCGACGACTTTTTCGCCTACGTTAACGGCACATGGGTCGAGGAGACAGAAATTCCTGCCGACAAGGCGTCCTACGGCGTCGGTTACATGCTGTATGAAGAGGCGCAGGAAAACGTCAAGACCATCATCGAAGCCTCGTCGACAGGAGATTTCGCAAAGGGCACCGACGAGCAAAAGGTGGGCGATCTCTACAAGTCATACATGGACATGGAAGCCCGCAACGCAAAAGGCGTTAAGCCGCTGCAGCCTCTGCTGAGTCAAATCGATGCGATCGCGAGCCACGAGGACCTGGCCGTCTTTATGGCGAGCGCGGGCAAGCGCAATATTGAAATGCCGTTCTACGTGGAACAGTTCGAAGACCTGAAAGACCCGAAATTCTACGCCATGAACGTATTCCAGGGCGGGCTTGGGCTGCCGGATCGCGAGTACTACTTCACGGAGGATGAAAAATCCGAGGAAATTCGAGCCAAGTACGTCGCACATATCGAGAAGATGTTTGATCTTGCCGGCCTTGACGGCGGCGCGGCGGCGGCGAGCACCGTTATGGCGCTCGAAACCCGCATTGCCGACAAGCACATCAAAAAGGAGGATGCGCGCAACTGGGACGAGAACTACAACAAGGTCGCGCTCGCAGATTTGGGCGAAATTATGCCGCGCTTCAATTGGGGGGGCTACCTGGACGAGGCAGGAATCGCTGACATAGGCAACGTCGTTATTTTCATGACCGACTACCTCGGCGAGCTCGACGAGATCATTCAGGCAACTGACATTGGCACGTGGAAGACCTACTTGCGCTGGACGGCGCTTAACACCATGGCCGGGCGGCTAACGGCAGAGCTCGATGATCAGGATTTCGACTTCTATAGCAAAACGCTATCGGGCATCGAGGAGCAGCAGCCGATGTGGCGTCGCGGCGTTAATGTCGTCAACGGCTCCCTCGGAGAGGTTGTTGGCAAGGTATACGTCACCGAGCATTTTCCGCCCGAAGCCAAGGCGCGCATGCTGGAGCTTGTGGGTAACCTGATAAACGCCTATGAGAAGAGCATCAAGGAGCTCGAGTGGATGGGTGACGAAACCCGGGCAGAAGCGCTCGACAAGCTGTCGAAGTTCACACCAAAGATCGGCTACCCGGACGAGTGGCGGGATTATTCCGCGCTCAGTATTGAGCCAGACGATCTTGCCGGCAACCTGGAGCGAGCGGCACTGGCAGAATACCAGCGCCTGGTTGGTCGCCAGGGCGGCCCGGTCGACAAGAACGAATGGGGCATGAGCCCACAAACGGTCAATGCTTACTACAACCCGGCAGGCAACGAAATCGTCTTTCCGGCGGCAATCCTGCAGGCACCATTTTTCGACCTTGCGGCGGATGACGCCGTTAACTATGGTGCGATCGGTGCGGTGATCGGCCACGAGCTCGGCCACGGTTTTGATGACAAGGGCAGCACCTTCGACGGTGATGGCGCTCTACGCAATTGGTGGACCGACGATGATCGTGCGGAATTCGAGAAACGCACGGACAAGCTTGTGGCGCAGTACGACGAATTCACGCCGCTCGACGACCTGAGCGTCAATGGTGAATTCACGCTTGGCGAGAACATCGGCGATCTTGGCGGCATTAGTATCGGCCTGCTCGCGTACAACATGTCACTGCAGGGTGAGGCAGCGCCGGTCATCGATGGCTTTACGGGAGAACAGCGCGTATTCCTCGGTTACGCCCAGGTTTGGCGCAGCAAGATTCGGGACGAGGCGTTGCGACAGCGTATCGCAACCGACCCGCATTCACCCGCGGTGTATCGCACGAATGGTGCGGTGCGAAATGTGCCGGCCTTCTATGACGCGTTCGATGTCCAGGAGGGCGATGCTCTGTACCTGGCGCCGGAAGCGCGCGCGAAGATCTGGTAGCCGCAACATGCGAAAGACCGCCCTAATATTATTCATCGCGATATGCGCCTCGTGTTCGGCGAAGACGCCGAGCCTCGAGGCGCAGCTTGACCCCATTGCCGAGAGCTACGTTCGTTTGGCATTGGCGCTGGGAGAGCACGACGATGATTATGTCGACGCTTACTTTGGGCCCGCTGAGTGGCGCGAACAGGCGAAGCAGGAGCCGCTTGATCTTGCCGCAATAACGGCAGCTGCCGACAAGCTGGTTGCGGAGC
Organism: uncultured Woeseiaceae bacterium; assembly: GCA_964439125.1. Lineage (GTDB taxonomy): Bacteria > Pseudomonadota > Gammaproteobacteria > Steroidobacterales > Woeseiaceae > UBA1847. The sequence continues at coordinate 5,770 of CAYTNO010000030.1, forward strand.
TGCGGGCTCTGGACACGTCCGGCGCAGAAAAGCACGTCGCGCTTCGTCACAACTACTTGCTTTCGCACCTTGGCTCCATGGCTGCGATCAGTCGCATGCGCAACGGCGAGACCCTGAGTTTCGATGAAGAGTCGAAAGCGGTTTATGGTTTCGTCGCGCCGAGCTTTCCGGTTGAGCATTACGACAAAGCGCTGCAGGAGCTTGATGCACTACTGCCAGGCGATGGGCCTCCGCACGAGCGCTACCAGGCATTTTTGCAGCAGTTTAGAATCCCCGAAGACAAGGTGAAGGCGGTTGTTCGAAAAGGTCTCGAGGCCTGCCGCGAGCGGACGCGGCAACACGTGACGATGGTTGAGGGCGAAAACTTCTCACTCGAGTTCGTAACCGGGCAGCCCTGGGGTGCGTACAACTGGTATCAGGGCAATGGTCAGGGGCTTATCCAGGTAAACCTCGATCGGCCAAAGTACCTGGGCACATCCATTGGCCTTGGCTGCCACGAAGGGTATCCAGGGCACCACCTGTTTAGCACCATGCTCGATGCCGAGTATTTGCAAAAGCGTGGCTGGGTTGAGTTTTCTGTCTTACCGTTATTTTCTCCGCAAGGTATTATCTTCGAGGGCAGCGGCGACCTTGCGTCCAGGGTGGCGTTTCCGGGCGATGAGCGCACGGCATTCCTGCGTGACGTCATCGTGCCAATCGCTGGTCTCGGGACAGTTGATTTGGATACCGCTGCTGCGGTACGAGAGGCAGCGCGAGAGCTGCGCTACGCCGGTATAGAGGCGGCAAGGCATTACCTGGATGGTGACTGGAGCAAAGAGCGAACGATCGAGTGGCTGACAACCTACGCGCTTGTCGGACCAGAAAGTATCGACGCCTGGTTCGGCTTCACGGCACGTTATCGCGCCTACCGCATCAACTACGTGCTGGGCGAAGACCTGGTTCTGTCTTTCGTGCGTGCGCGCAACCCGGACGAAGATCCGGAGGGCGACTGGCGGGCGCTGGCCGAGCTATTGTCATTGCCACCAACGCCAGCGCTATTTGCTGACGAGCGCTAGTCTTCGGGCGCGAACATCTCGCCGAAAAAGTCGCCTTCATTCCAGGTCGGGCGCGCGTCGTCATTGGCAATCGCGAGCCCGATACGCGCGTTGGCGCGCGCGAAGCGCACGGCGGAATCCCAGTCTACCGGCCGGCTAAGGTCATCCGATGGTTTGTGATAGTGGTTCTTGAGGTGGTCTTCGTATAGCGCCTCACCATCGATATCCGGGTCGCTCGAAGCAGAACTGACATCGAGGTATGACGCGGGAATGCCCTTTTTGACGAACGAATACTGGTCGCTCCGGACGAAAAAGTTTTCCTCGGGCATCGGATCCGGCACCAACACAAAACCTTCGGCCGCGGCGGCGGCAGACATCGGCGCCTGCAGCGAAGAGTGCTCGGCGCCGAAGCCGATAATTTCGGAAGCGGGAAACAGGAGCAGGGGCATGTCGAGGTTGACGTTGGCAACGATTGAGGCGCTGGGCACAGTTGGGTAATGCGCGAAGTAATCCGAGCCAAGAAGGCCCTTCTCTTCGGCGGTTAGCCCAATGAACATGATGGAGCGTCGCGGCGGCGCTGTCGCAATAGCTCGGGCGGCCTCAAGCATTAACGCAACACCCATCGCGTTATCATAGGCGCCGTTGTTAATTTTATCGGTACTTCCCTCAACCGGTTCGCCGATGCCGGTGTGATCGAGGTGCGCGCTGAAGACTACGTACTCGTCTGCAAGTTCAGGGTCAGTGCCGCGAACGACACCAATGACGTTGGGGCTTTCGATGCGCTCATGCGTTGTCTTGCGTGCCAGGGATACTTCGATGCCCAGCGGCACAGAGGCGGGCGTATCCGACTCGGTCGCAGCACGTGCGTCTTCGAATGAAATTGGTGTGCCGGCCATCATTTGCGTGGCGGTGTCGACGCTGATGTAAACAGAGCCCGCAATTTCCGGGAAGTAGCCGGAGGCAGCCCCGGACAAGTCGACCCAGGTCATTCCGGGCTTTTTGCCAGACGTTTGCTTGACGCGAGCCCAGGGATAGCTCTCGACGGAGCGCTGCGAGCGCAGAGCGATCGTACCGATGGCGCCACGTGACACAGCCTCTTGTCTCTTAACGCGCCCGGAAGAGTAGTACGCCCGGTAGTCGGCCGGTAATGTTGACGGAGCGTTACCAAACATCGCGATGATCTTGCCCTCAACATCGATGCCTTCGTAGTCTGAGTAATCAAAGTCTGGCGCGTGAACCCCGAAGCCCACATAGACGACCTCCGCACGAACAAAGCCCTCGCTGCGAACCTGGTCGCCACTCATCGCGAATTGCTCTTTGTACTCAAGAGCGGTATCGACGCCGTCACGATGGACAATCATCGTCGGGCTATCGGGATCGATCAGGTAGGTAGCCAGTGGAACTTGCTGGTACCAACCATCAGAGCCTCCGGGCTCAAGGCCAATCTCCGCATATTGTTCCGTGACGTACGTGGCCGCCAGACCATAGCCGGGCTGCCCGGCTTCGCGACCCTCGAGCGAGTCATCGGCAAGATACGTGAGGTGCGCCGAAAGCTTCTCTTCGGTGATCGTGTCGAGCGCATCTGCCAGGGACGAGCCGACAGGGGCGGGCTGCTTTTCGCAGGCAGAAAGAACAAAGAGCAACAAGGTAAGGGCGATAACGTTAGCTTTCATCTTCCGGTCCTCTATATAAACGACTTATCTCGCGCATTTTGGTCTCAACCCAATCCTGCGCGACCTTATTGGTTTCTTTCGGAGAGCGGCCGGCCGGGTCGATCGGCGGGCCAATACAAAAACGAATGTCGCCCGGCATTTTGCGCAAACCGCGGCGCGGCCAGAAGTCACCGGCGTTGTGTGCAACCGGAACAAGCGGGCAACCAGTTTCTCTTGCCAGCGCAGCACCGCTGACACCGTAGCGACGAGTTTCGCCGGGCGCCATGCGCGTACCCTCCGGGAAGATGCAAACGCTCTTGCCGGAGGCGATCCTGTCTTTTCCCTGGGCAAGCACTTGCTTCACGGCCGGGCCGCCGGCGCGGCGATCGATAGCGATGGACTTCATCACAATGCTCAAGGCCCAGCCGAAAACAGGCACCCACAATAACTCGCGCTTTAACACCCAGGTTGAGGGCGGCAACGCGGCGATCTGCCAGTAGGCCTCCATCGCGGTCGTGTGCTTGATAAGAAAGACGCTGGGCTCGTCGGGAATGTTCTCTGTGCCTTCGGTCGTAACATTGAGACCGCAAAAAAATTTGCCAGCCCAAAGGCAAAACCGCGCCCAACCAGTGGCGATACCCCACTTCACTCGAAACGGCGCCCAAAAAAATATCAGCTCGAGCGCCGCACCAAGAATTGCCGAAACAAAAAGGAGGATGGTGAAAATCAGTGAGCGAAGGGTTAGCACTAAATCGCCAGTCGTGAAATATCCGCGACATCGAGAAACAAAGCGCGAAGCTCGCCAAGCAGTGCCAGGCGGTTGTTCCGTAATGCTTCGTCATCCGCCATAACCATGACGTCATCGAAAAACAGATCGACCGGAGCACGGAGCCCGGCAAGTTCAGTTAGTGCTTTCGTGTAGTCGCCGGCGTCAAGCAAGGGGCGAACGATACTCGTTGTTTCACCCAGAGACACCCAAAGAGCGCGCTCTGCTTCGTCGGCAAGCAGCTTTTCTTTGACGGCGGCGATGCCGTCGCCGCCCGCCTGGCGAAGAATGTTGGCGATGCGCTTGTTTGCCGCGGCGAGACTCGCTGCAGCGTCAAGCCGGATAAAGGCCTGCACGGCATCGAGGCGTCGACCGAAGTCGACCAGTGACGATGGGCTTCGAGCAAGAACCGCATCAAACGTCTCTGTTGCGAGCGCTGTGTCACGATCAAGAAAGTAGCGGCGCAGGCGGTCGGTAATGTACGTGTACAGCGCGTCGCACAATTCCGTTTTCTCGATTTTGCCATCGGGCTGCGCGTCAACGGCTTCGCCGATAAGCGCCTTCAGATCGATGTCGAGGTCGCATTCGACGAGGATCCGGACGATGCCCAGCGCCGATCTGCGCAGGCCGAACGGGTCGCGATTACCTGAAGGCTTCTTACCAATCGAAAAAATTCCGGCGAGCGAGTCGAGCTTATCGGCGACCGCAAGAATTTGTCCGTCGACCGAGGCCGGTAGCGCGTCTCCCGCGAAACGCGGGCGGTAGTGGTCACCGATGGCGGCCGCAACGGCCTGCGGCTCGCCTTCTGCTGCGGCGTAATAGCGACCCATCGTGCCTTGCAGCTCAGGAAACTCGCCAACCATGCCGGTCAGCAGATCACATTTGCAAAGCGCCGCGGCGCGCTGAACGACTTCAGCGTCAACATCGAGCGCGGCAGCGATCGACCCTGCGAGCCGCGCTGTTCTGTCGCCCTTGTCGCCGAGACTGCCAAGACCGCGCTGGTAAATAACTTCGCGGAGCGCCTCTTGTCGTGCAGCAAGGCCCATGCGGCGATCCGAGTCCCAGAAAAAGGCAGCATCCGCCAACCGCGGTCGAATGACGCGCTCGTTACCATCGCGCACCTGGTCGGGATCCTTACTTTCGAGATTTGCGACCGTAATGAAGTGCGGCAACAACTTACCGCTCTTGTCGGCGACCGCGAAGTATCGCTGGTGGCTCGTTAGTGTGGAGATAACAACTTCGCGCGGCAGGTCGAGATACTTTTCATCGAATGCACCGGTAACCGGAACGGGCCACTCGACCAGCGCCGCGACCTCATCAAGCAGTGATTCTGCATCGACGACCTCGCCGCCCACGCGCGCGGCTTCTGCGGTTACACCGGCAAGGATCAGTTCCCGGCGTCGTTCGAAGTCAGCAATAACGTGTCCGCTTTTCTCTAGCGACACGAGATAGTCGCGAGGCGCTTTGATTTTGACCGGCTCGTCGCAATGGAAGCGATGGCCGCGCGACAGATTGCCGGCCGGGATGCCCATGATCGAAGCGTCGAGAACATCGCTGCCGTGCAAAAGCACGACCCAGTGCACAGGGCGCACAAACTCGGCATCGCCAGCGCCCCAGCGCATGCGCCGCGGTATTGGTAATGCGGCCAGGGCTTTTTCGATCAGTGGCGGCATTAGCTCGGCGGACGTTTTACCGGGCTCGACGATGTCGCAGGATAACCACTCGCCCTTTGCCGTACTCGTGCGACCAAGGTCG